>JBIKPR010000125.1:0-3853 GCA_044357345.1 Bacteroidia bacterium | reverse complement strand
TCGAAATAGAAGATTGCAATGGTTGTATTTATAAACAACAAATGCCTTTTACAATGAAAGTGCAAATGCTGCCGCCTATTTCTGCTGTTTTTGATGAAAAATCAAGCAATTGCAATGGCACTGTTAGAGTAAAGTTTACGAATCAAACCAAAATATCACAATCTATTGTCACAAAGTTTATTTGGGATTTTGGTGATGGGACAAAAGATTCTACTTCTTGGGACAGTGTTTTTCACGATTACACTTCAGGCAATAAAATGACCAAAGTCTTTTCGCCCAAATTGATTATTTATACCGGCAATGGCTGTAAACGTGAATACCAAATGAAAAATATTGTGGTGTTTAATATGAAGCCTTTTATTGCCAAAGACCGTGATTCAATTTGTGTAGGAGAAGCCATCAACTATCAATTGTATCCCCTTGAAATGAAGGAATACATAGAAGACTATAAAGTTCGCTGGGACTTTGATCCAGGATTGATCTATGGATATACTTCAAGCAATATGTATTCTACCGTAGGACCACATATTGTCTCTTGCATGGTGCCACATGTTTGCGGTCCCTACATGCTTTATGATACAATTACCGTAATTGGTCCTCGCGCCGTTATCGAACCCGATTTTATTGATCCATTAGAACGCTATCAATGCCGCGTAAAAGATACTGTCCATGTTGCCGATCACTCAGATTATTACCACAACGACCGCAATTTTTTAGATGACGATAGTCTGTTGAACAAGAAGCCTACACAATTCAAATTTGCTTTTAAGTTTGACCCAAGGCTAGGAAGAAATGTGCCATTAAAGCCGTTTAATTATGATCGAAATGATTATAATGTTGACCGGATTTGGGATTTTGATGACCCTTATTGTTTGCCTTGTACCAGCGATAGAAAAGCCAATATGAATATAGGTATGAATTGCCGTTATTCCAAAGACAGCTCTGAATATCATGTATACACAGATTGGGATTCCATTTACAATTATATCTACACGAAATCATATTTCAACTTGGCTTTTTTCAATCCAATAAGCAAATCGTGTTCAAACAAAAAAATATGGTATTCTGATTCACTTTATGCCGTTACCGATTCTGTTTTATATTATGCAAAAAATGCTTTAGGACAAGGTGCAAAAGACAGCACAGTTTTTAAACATATCAAGCATTTGGAAATGTTAGAAAATGGACTGTTTGGTCAATCCATCTATGATCTATTCACCACTTTAAAAGTTTATGTACCCTCAGGAAGTTCAATTCAAATTGATAAAAAAGATGCCTCGCCTTATCTTCAAGTTAATGGACCACAATATTATTTAGTAAATAAAAATCATAGAATTCTCACTGGTCCTAATGATACATGTTATTTTGTGTATGGGTTAAATGTTCAGCGAGATACTTTACCTTATTTGTGGGTCAAATCTTACCATTCGAAAGTTCATAAAGTTAAACTTCCGAATATACAGCAGACAGACAGCGTCAACCCAATTCTTCACAGACGCTTGTTTTATCAAGACATACCAAGGTGCTTTCGAATATCGCTTACTTTGCGTGACACTGTTCATCCGATGCATTGTGAAAATAGAGCAAGTGCAGCTGTAGCTTTATTGCCGCCTTCGGCCAAACGCTTAAATATAAGTGACCATTTTTGTTATGGTTATAACAATAAAGTTCTGGAGTTTAGTTTGGAAGATACCAAGCCAGGTTGCATGTCCCCTAATGTGCAATTTAATCCTGATTACATTAAGAATCCTGACGATTGGAACCTTTTAAATAATTTGTATTACGGAGACATAAAACGCAATGTTTTTTTGTTTCCAAAGTCTCCATACCTAGGATATGCCAAAGAAGGTCCCAATGGAGGTCTTTTTTATTGGGTATACAACGACAGTATATTAAATAAAAAGAATATTCAAAATATCAATGTTGCGCTCATTGTTGGAAATGGTTTGAATTCAGATGAATGCGCCGATACTGTTTATTATAAAAATTTTGCAAGTTTTCCAAGACTCTCTCCAGATATCGTATTCGCGTCCAACAATAAGGCTGAGGAGCATGCTTGTAAAAATAATTTCCTTTATGTTACCATACCCCAAGACCGACCGGATGCTAATTTTTTAGCCAATCAATCCAGTTGGTACATCATTGATAATTTATCTGGCGATACGCTCGAAAGAATTGATGAAACGTATTTTAAAGTTCTTGACCATTTTAAATACCCCAATCAGAAAGTAAATTATACTGTAATACAAAGAAGTAAATTTATTAATGGTCAATTGAGACTTGTACAAACCGATACTTTAATCACCGCAATTGTTCACCAATACCAAGCAGTTGCTTTGCCGGGAGCTGGATTAAATGGATTAAAAATGGACATGGCAAAATTGGGATTCGACATCAACGACTATTCAGATACCAATGTTCTTGACTTTATTTGGAATGGTGTTGGTACCATAGGCAATCCCTCATCAGGAAGTAAAGGCTGCATTGATACTTCTGGATACGGTTATTTATTGAAATATTATTACAAAATAACGTCTTCCACCATTTTGAGTTACAAAGACAGCAGTCTTTTTCCGGCAGATAGTGCTTTAATTAACAACAAATATAAAAAAGTATATGCCTTTAAAGCAGACCACAGCAGTTCCTATAATATTTACAGGAACATCAGCAGTTATTTTCCTGGTTATTGTGCTTTAGAAGATTTTGTAACTGCTGCGATTGGATTTAGTTCTAAGGTTAGTTTTTCAGATACAATTATTTGTGTTGGTCGAACCATTGAGGCTACAACAGATTTTAAGTATTTTAGCACAGACTCTAGTTCCTTTGGAAAATTGGATACCAATATGTATTGGCTTAAACGTCAAAATCAAGCTGGCGCCAATAACCGAGAAGGTTTAACAATATGGGATTACAGCAAAGAAGATGATGATTTCAACAAGCCTTCAACTATATTTGGTAATTTTCCGTATTCCAAAAAAGGTTATGGTACCCCTTTCGTTATTTTAGGAAACGAAACCTCTGGAATTTACTATAAAAAAGCAGGGATTTATACATTAAGGGTTTTGGCAAGTGATAGCAATTATTGTTCTGATACAGTGACACAGAAAATATACGTTTCGGGCCCTAAAGCTGGATTCTATACAGACATCATTACGCCAAATTGTAAAACCATCTTGGAACTTTTTGACACTTCAAAAATAATCGATCCTTGTTTAGCAAAGGGACTAGATCCGTGTGATTTTATTTACAAATGGACCATCGATTGGGGAGATGGGTCAAGCCCAATTGACTATTTCAAACAATTGCCCAAACAAATTGGACACGACTACACCAAAAATGGGTATTATACCATCACATTAACCATTGAATCCATTTTAGGTTGTAAAGATACCGTGCAAAAACAAGTGTTTATTCCAGGTCCTAGTCCTGAGTTTATTCCTGAAACAAGCTTAAGAATTTGTGTAAATGATTCTGTTAGCTTCAGGAATTTTAGTGGCAATTATACCGAGTCTGCTCAATGGTTATGGAATTTTGGCGATGGTTTTTATATTCCTCAAAAAGACACGGGTAAAATGGTGCATCAATATACAATTCCTGGCACTTATGATGTTTTCTTAAGTCAATACGACAGCATTGCCAATACTGGAAAATACTGTGCAGATATTTACCCAGATGTCAATAAAGGACAGAAGAAAATTACGGTCATAGTTAGTCCATATGATGTTGTGAAATTAATTGCAAAACCAATGCTTATTTGCGTTGGAGACACCATTCGGGCCCAGGCTAATGTACAAAGTGCTAATACCTATAAACTGTATAATTGGTCCGTTGGTAATGTTAAGAACCAATCAAA
>JBIKPR010000017.1:0-41173 GCA_044357345.1 Bacteroidia bacterium | reverse complement strand
AGTATGGGATAATGATGCTGTTAATGGAAGGAAATCAAGCAAGAGTCAGTTGTTTAAAGTGCAAACTCCAAGCGAGAAAGAGTTAAGGGCGGATGCTGAGAACAGCAGCAGTTCGGTTAAGTCTAAGTTAAATGAAACGATGCGAGAAATTCAAAACTTGCAAAAAAAGAGTTCGGAACTTAGCAAAGATTTAATGGACAAATCTGAGTTGGACTGGGCCCAAGAACAAAAGATCAAAGACTTTATTAATGAGCAAAAGAAACTCGAACAGAAATTGGAAAGTATTAAAACCGAGAATCTTAAAAACAATGAAAAGCAAAAACAATTAAGTCCGTTGGATCAAGAACTTTTAGACAAGCAAAAAGAATTGGACAAGCTATTTAATGAGATTTTAACACCTGAAATGAAGGCTTTGCTAAAAAAGCTTGAAGAATCTCTGAAGCAACAAAATAAAGATGCCGTTCAACAGCAACTTGAAAAAATGAATCAGAGTAATGATGAAATGAAAAAACAGGTTGATAGGGCACTGGAACAATTCAAGCAAATGGAACTTGAGAAAAGGATCAACGAACATGCAAATGCTTTAGAAAAACTTGCCCAAGAACAGAAGGAATTGGCGAAGAAAACCGAAGAAAAACTGCTTTCTAAAGACGAATTAGCAAAAGAGCAAGAAGCATTAAATAAAAAGTTTGAGGAACTTAAGAAGGATATGGAGAAGACAGATGAAAAGAATAAAGCACTTGAATCTCCTTTAGAACTTGAAGACACAAAAGCTGAGCAAGAATCAATTCAAGAAAATTTGAATGAAAGTTCAGAGAGCATAGATAAGAAACAAAATAAGAAGGCTGCAGAAAGTCAAAAGAAGTCTGCTGATGAAATGGAAAAGCTAGCCGAGAAGATGAAGAAATCTATGGAGCAATCTAAGGAAGATCAAGCCCAAGAAGATTATTATACTTTAAGGCAAATTTTAGAAAATCTAATTGAGTTGAGTGTTCAACAAGAAGCATTGATGTCTAGAATGAAAGATATGCATTCGTATAACCCTAAATATGTGGAGTTAAGTTCTCTTCAACAAAAGCTAAAAGAGAATGCTAAGATGGTTGAAGATTCTTTGTTAGCGTTGAGTAAAAGACAAATCCATATAAAGAGCTTTGTGAATAAGGAAATTGGCAACATTAATTACAATATGGATGCTGCAATTGAGTACTTTGGTAAGGTTCAGATACAAGGTGGAACCTCTAGGCAGCAATATGTAATGACTGGTTTAAATAATCTTGCAGTTATGTTAAGTGAATCTTTGAAGCAGATGCAAGAGAGCATGAAAGAAAAAAAGGATCAAAAGAAGGGCCAATGTAAGAATCCGGGAAAGAAGCCTGGTAAACCTGGTCAATCAGGAAAACCTAAAATGAGTGGAATGAAGCAAATGCAGGATGAGATTAATAAGCAATTGCAAGAAATGAAGAGTGGCAAACAGCAAGGAAAAAATCCGGGAACGGAGCAGTATGCTAAAATAGCTGCGCAACAAGAAGCATTGAGACGTGAAATAGAGCGCTTGCAGAAACTGTTAAAGGAAGAAGGTAATTCTGGTGCACTTGGTGATTTGGAGAAAACAAAACAGCTAATGGAGCAGCAGGAAAGGGATTTAGTGAATAAACAGATTAACCAGGAAACCATGCGCAGGATGCAGGAGATAGAAACTAGGATGTTGGAACATGAGCGAGCTGAGCGAGAGCAGAAAACAGATAATAAACGCGAAGCGGAACAAGCCAATGCTGTAGAGAATGAAATGCCTCCAGCTATGAAATCCTATTTGGAGAAGAAAGCTAGGGAAATGGAATTATTAAGAAGTGTACCGACCAATTTATCGCCATATTATAAAGATAGGGTAAGGGTCTATTTTCAAAAAGTCGGAACGGTATGACGTCTATAAATATTCTGTGTATAGAATCCTCTTGTCAATTGTGTTCAGTATCAATAAGTATCAAGCAAGAAGTTTTTTCTGTTGAAAGTAAGCTTGCTCAAAATCACGCTGAGACTTTGTTAGGACTCATCCATGATTGTTTGGAATTGGCCAATCTGTCAATAAACGATATACAAGCTGTGGCGATTAGTTCAGGACCAGGGTCGTATACAGGACTGCGTATTGGGACAAGTACTGCAAAAGGTATTTGCTTTGCCTTAGGTATACCTTTAATTTCTATAGATACTCTTAGGTCTGTTGCTTATGGTGCAAAGACGATAGGAAATGTCTCAGAAGGCTTAATTTGGCCCATGATTGATGCAAGACGAATGGAAGTCTACCACAGCGTATTTGATCTTGATTTAAACAATTTAACAGAAGTAAAGAATGGAATAATCGTTGACGATGGATTTGTGCCTGCTATTGTAGATGCAAAAACAGTTATTTGTGGTGATGGTGCAGAGAAGGCTGAGTTGGTTTTGGGTTTAAGGCGCATTAACATCACTCCACATGCAAAATGGCTGTGTGAGCAAGCCCAGCAAAAGTATAGTTTGCAAGACTTTGAAAATTTGGAAAAATTCGAGCCGTTTTATTTGAAGTTTGCTAATATTACAGTTTCAAATAAATAGATTTCACAATATTCTATTGGAGTTATTTTGAACAAAAAAAATCCCGTCAAGTTATCTTGACGGGATTTTTAATTAAATATTTTTAATTATTGAATTTTGATTTCAATTGTATTTTTAGTTTCAGTACCAGCGTTGTAGTTGGTGATAATTCTGTCTCTAGAGATACCGAATTTCTCAACTAGGAACTTAATCATTTCATCCATGCAACGTGTGTTAGCTGCTGCGTTGTATTTAGAGCTTTTTCCTGCAGGACCATTAAGGACTAATTTTTTGTCAGGACATTGTTTCATTTTGTCAACTACTTGGTATAATAACGCTTTAACTTCTTTGGTTAAGCAATTAGCACTGATAGTAACAGGTGGGAAAGTTACATTGTCACAGTTGCAACACATTTTGATTTCAACACCGTTAGCATCAACTAAAGAACCTGGAGAAGAATTTAATTCTCTGTCTCTGTGGTCAGGAATGTTGTCGCCATCGCTATCCATTGCTTTTCCTGTAGTAGGATCTACCAACACACCTTTGTCAGTGAAAGGCTCTTGGTCTTGGCAATCTGGAACACCATCCATATCTGTATCAACAGCCATACCATTACCATATACCATACAAGAATCTGGAGTGGTATTGTCTTGGTCAAAGCAATTTGTTACATGGTCTTTGTCGTCATCAAAACCTAGGCAATCAGTTTTCTTTTTAACGTCAGCCATTTGATCATATATAGACTCAACTGGACTTAACCAATCGTAGTGTTGAGCATTCTTAGAACCAAATTTCCAACCGAAACTCGCGCGAAGGTATGAATATGAATCAAACCATCTGTTTTGGAAAATTGCAGTATTATATACATCAACATCATCGCTTCTCAAAAAAGTGTGTCTGTATTCTAAACCTAAATCAAAGTTTCTGCTTAGGTAGTGTTTGAAACCTATACCTAATGGAATGCTTAAATGTCTTGCTTGGAATTTTTCTTCAACTTGCTTACCTAAGTTAGGGTTTGGCGTTCCATTACCGAAGTATGAAGTTAAATAGTAATCACCTAAAAATAATCTTTGGTCTATAAATGTAGCTGTAGATTTGAAGCTGGTTTGGCCTATACCTGCAAATAAGTACATTTGTGTTTTACGCAAAGGACGTAAGAAAGAAATGTTACCTAATGTAAAATGAGCTTGTAAACTCCAATCAGTTACATTACTAGTGAATTGGAAATTATCTTTAAATAAGGTAGGTGCTTGATAATCTCTTTGTCCTCTAAGTTTGGCGAAATTGTATTCAGCCCTCAAAGCAAATGTTTGAGAAATAGAATACTTAACGAATGGAGCGATGTCCCATCCTAATTGTTTTTTGTCTGCATCACCGTGAAAAAGTGAAGTTCCAGCCATTAATCCAAGTGTGAATTTTTTTGCTCTTCTATCTTGGTAATAAGCAGAATGAAGACTTTGTCCAGAATCGGTTTTAACACCATCTACCCATTTAGCTTTAGCATAAGGGTGGCGTTTCCAAGTCGAATCTTGTGAGGCGAATGCAGAAAAGCTAATTCCGCATAAGACTAAAAGGGTCAGTTTAAGTATTTTCATTTTGAAATGATTTTTCATTTTATGAGCGCAAAAGTACAAAATGTTTGCACAAAAAACAATACATGTAATGCTAAAATATTTTAAAAAAACATCTGAATTGATGTTATATGCCTGTTTAATAGCGTTTTATATACTTGTTATATACCCTTTTGAAGGGTTGAAATCAAGCTTGTTTTTTAGTAAAAAAGCTACATTTTCATACTTTATCCACAATTCAAGGCAATTTAACTTCCTTTCTTGCATCTGCTTGATATCAAAATAATTGCGGAATGTTTCATCAAGTTTTCTGAGCGAGTTGTCAACCTTTGTTTTTTCAATTTCTAACATTGATTTTTCAGCATTTTTTAAAGCCTTTTCATAGCTTTTTCCAAGTTCGACAAGTTTGATGAATTCGCTTTTATCTATTTGATTTACAGAGTCTTGGAATTTTTGCTTGAGATTGCTAAATAGGTTTATTTGAGCTTTAAAGTTGATTTCATTAGCACCAAGACTAACCAAATATTTTTCAGGGTTTTGACTTATTAACAAATCTTTAGCAGAAATATTTAATTTTTGTAGTAAGTCAATGGTTTTGCTTGGGATTATCCACACACTTGGTCTTAGAAGTAGATTTGGTTTGCTTATGTTATTGATTGTGAATATATTGGAAATTTGAATCCAATAATTTATTTCAGCATTTCCTCCTATGTAAGCAATGTTAGGTAAAATGGTTTCTTGAAACAATGGTCTCAAAACTGCATTTGGACTGTAGTGCTCTGGATGCCATTTTATATCCTCTAAAATAGCCTCTTTAGTAAAAGTTATCTGTGTTCCAAGTACTGAATATAGATTGTTTTCATAAACTATTCTATTTCTAATGCCATCTTCCAAATAGAAAAAATTGATTTCTCTAGCATGCAGTTGGGTATGGAATTCCTGAGTTTTTAATTGTTCTCTTGTATTGCTAAATACATTCAAATTAGCTTGCTCAATTATGTCTTTTCCAATGACATTTTTAAAGAGATTTTTTAGCTCTTTTTTGTCGGCATCTAGACAAACGAGTCCCATTTGTCCAAATATTTTATGAGCCAATTTTATGGTGGCTTGTGACAAATTTATTGAGCTAGCATATATTTCGCCAATGTCTGAAAGTAATTGTGTGCTTTCAATGTTTAGATTGATTTTCGATTTTATTTCATCAATCAGCGCGGATACTTCATTTAATTTAAATCGTCCACAAGCACCTGTCTGATTTGTTTGCCAAGTGAATTTATGCCCAAATAAAACTGTGTCTTGAATTTCTTGAAAATCGTGGTCTTCCGCTGCAAGCCAATAAATTGGGATAAAGTTTTTTTCTGGATATTTTAGTTTTAATTCCTCTGTTAGGTTAATCACAGCAAGTATCTTATAAATTACAAAAGCTGGACCCAAGAATAAATGCAGCTGTTGCCCCGTGCTTACCGTATAAGTGTTTGGTTTGTTTAAACTGAGTATGTTTGATTTTACTAAACCGTTCTCGTCTGAATCGGTAAGGAAGGCATAGTCGCTCTGTATGCAATTAACAAGTGTGTTTCGGAACTCTTGCTTGAAATTTATCTTTCCTTCTATTGCTTTTTCAATTGAATTATATGGATTGTCTTTTCCCAATATTTCAAGCAAAGCACTGTCTCCTGACACAAAAGCTTTGGTCGTGTTTGATAAGCTGTTTATTTCAGAAAGATTGAATTCCATTTATGCAATTTTACCAAAGAGGTCAAAAGACTCAGCGTCTATTATTTCAATAGTAGCAAAATCACCAATTCGAACAAAATTATCGGCAGCTTTAACCAAAACTTCATTGTCTACCTCTGGAGAATCAGCTTCTGAACGACCAACAAAATAGGCGCCCTCTTTACGGTCGAATAGTACTTTAAAGCTTTGGCCAATTTTTGCTTGATTCTTCCTCATAGAGATTTCCTCCTGCAATGCCATTAGTTCTTCTGCCCTTCTTTGTTTTTCTTCTGCAGGAACATCATCTATTAAAGTGTGTGCATGTGTATTTTCTTCATGTGAATAGGTAAAGACACCTAATCGGTCGAATTCAAAATCTTGCACAAACTGTTTTAACTCTTCAAAATCTTCAATAGTTTCTCCCGGGTGCCCAACAAGAATGGTTGTTCTTAATGTTATTCCAGGTACTTTTTCTTTAATGGTATTTAGCAATTCATAAGTTCTTCTGCGTGTGATACCGCGTCTCATGATTTTTAAAACATTGTCTGAAATATGTTGAACAGGGATGTCTAAATATTTGCAAATATTATTATCCTCAGCCATTAAAGGCAGTATTTCTTCTGGGAACTGTGAAGGATAGGCATAGTGTAATCTAATCCATTCAAGACCATCAACCTTAGTGAGTGCTACTAATAAATCTTTTAGTTTGCGCTCACCATATAAATCCAAACCATAGTAAGTGCTGTCTTGGGCGATTAACATGATTTCTTTAGTGCCGTTTTTTACAAGATTCTGAGCTTCAATAATAATTTGTTCTATTGATTTGCTGACATGCTTGCCTCTCATTAGAGGAATAGCACAAAACGAACATGGTCTATTACAACCTTCGCTTATTTTTAAATAGGTATAGTGTTGAGGCGTTGTCGTAAGTCTTTCCCCAATAAGTTCATGTTTATAATCTGCCCCTAATGCATTTAGTAGTCCTGGCAATTCCAAGGTGCCAAAAAAGGCATCTACTTGCGGGATTTCAGCTTCTAACTCATCTTTATATCGGTGAGAAAGACAACCAGTAACAAACAGTTTATCAATTCTTCCGGCCTCCTTTTCACTTACGTAGCTTAGTATGGTGTCTATACTTTCTTGTTTGGCATTATCAATAAAGCCACAAGTGTTTACAACGATGATATTGGCATCGTTTTTTTCTGATTCATGAGTGGCTTCGAGTTCATTCCCTTTTAGTTGACTTAAAAGAACTTCGCTATCGACAAGGTTTTTACTACAACCAAGCGTTATAATATTTATTTTATTTTGTTTTAAAGATTTGGTGCGCATGGATTAAACTTCAAAAAGTGAATTTACAAATTCTTCAGGATTAAATATTTTAATGTCTTCAATGCCTTCGCCTGTGCCAATAAATCTAACAGGGATTTTAAATAAGTCACTTACACCTATGACAACGCCACCTTTGGCTGTGCCGTCAAGTTTTGTTAGTGCCAATGAGGTAACTTCAGTTGCGGCAGTAAACTGTTTTGCTTGTTCAAATGCATTTTGGCCAGTTGAAGCATCTAAGACCAGCATCACGTCATTGGGCGCATAGTCAAGAACTTTGCTCATTACGCGTTTAATTTTACTCAATTCATTCATTAAATTGATTTTGTTGTGAAGTCTTCCTGCGGTGTCGATAATTACGATATCATAATTCTCGTTTTTTGCTTTTTCTAAGGCATCAAAAGCTACTGCCGATGGATCAGCATTCATGCCTTTAGAATAAAAGTCGCATCCAACTCTTTTGCTCCAAATCTCTAATTGATCTACAGCACCAGCCCTAAAAGTATCGCCAGCGGCAAGGAGAACTTTATTGCCATGTTTTTTAAATTGATTGGCCAGTTTGCCTATAGAGGTGGTCTTACCCACTCCATTCACACCAACAACCATAAGAACATAAGGTTTTACTTGCTTGTCGAGATTGAAGTTAAGTTCTTCAGTTTTTTTGTTTTCGGTTAATAGGAGAGTGATTTCATCTCTTAATAGAAGATGAAGTTCATTAGAATTTAAGTATTTATCTTTTTTAACTCTTTTCTCTACCCTGTCAATGATTCGAAATGTGGTTTCAGTACCGACATCGCTGCTGATTAAAATTTCTTCTAATTCATCTAGGAAACTTGCATCTATAGATGCTCTACCTGCAAGTGCTTTGCCTAGTTTTCCAAAAAAAGATTCTTTGGTTTTATCTAAGCCGAGTTCGGATGCCTCTGATTTATTAGTAGACGATTTGTCTTTTTTAAAGAAATCAAATATAGACATGGTATTGGTGTTTAATAAAAAAGCCCCCGTTTCCGGAGGCTAACTTTTATATAAGATTTTATTATTTAAAATAGGTTTTGGCCTCTTCTCCGCTAATGATATCTTCTTTGAAAGAGTAAGCACCATTTTTGGATTTTACAGCTTTGAAAACTTTAACAAAGTCTTTGCCTTCTCCTTCTTTTTTCAGTGTTGCAACAACCTTTTTTGCCATAATCTATAATTATTTGATTTCTTTGTGAAGTGTAACTTTTTTCATGAAAGGATTGTATTTTTTCAATTCAATTCTTTCAGTTGTATTCTTTTTGTTTTTGGTGGTGATGTACCTGCTCATTCCTGGTACGTCAGTGTTCTTTTGCTCAGTACACTCCAAAATAACCTGTATGCGATTTCCTTTTTTTGCCATGATTATATACTACCTTTTTTGAATACTCTATTAATTGCTTCGGTGATACCGATTTTATTTATCGTCCTGATTGCAGAAGTAGACACTCTAAGAGTGATCCATTCTCCTGTTTCAGGAATATAAAATCTTTTATCCTGAAGATTCGCGTAGAACCTACGTTTAGTTCTTCGGTTACTATGAGAAACATTGTTTCCTGCTAGTGCTTTTTTTCCTGTAAGATCACAAACTCTTGACATGACTATAAAATTGGGAGTGCAAAGGTAGGGACAATGTGGATTAAATTCCAAATGTTTTTTCAATTTTTTTGATATAGCTCTCTAAACACACCATTTTTAAGGGTATAGCAAATATTTATTTCTCATAATTTTATAAGAATCAAGCCCACTTTGCCACGATTGTCTAATTTCTGACACGGTTTTACCTGCTATTATTTGCTTTCTTAAACTATTGGTTCCGGCTAATTTGTCTATAAAATCAGTGAAAAAATCTGTTTTGTTTTTACTTAGTCGATAGGAAAGGACAAGGTAATTTAAATTAATTTGAGCGTCTTGAAAGGCTCGAAATTCCCCATACCAAGTTAAGTTGAAGCCCACACATGGAATTCCTAAACATTTTGGTTTTTCTGAGACACCTTTGATACTTATTGGCGTGAATGCATAATTTCCCCAGTCTAAAGCCGGAGAGCCAAAGCATTGGTAGGGTGTGCTCGTTCCTTGTCCCATACTCGTGCTTGTGCCTTCAAAAAGACCTAATGAAGGGTATAAATATATTGAACTTTGTGTTTGTAAGTTTGGAGATGGTTTAATGGGAAGTATGTAAGGCGTTTTATGTGAGTAATTTATACAAGCGATGACTTGAAGCGAGCATTTTACCCCGTTTTTAAGCCATGATTCACCATTAATCATCTGTGCAATTTCTCCGACGGTGCAGCCATGAACCAGAGGGATTTTATGCATGCCCACAAAACTTTTATACGCTGTATCGAGAATTGGTCCATCAACATAATGCCCATTCGGATTAGGTCTATCCAAAACAAGCATTGGTATATTCATTTCTGCAGCGGCTTCCATCACATAGTGCATTGTGCTGATATATGTGTAGAAACGGACGCCTACATCTTGAATGTCAAAAATAATCGTCTCTATGCTATCTAAATCAAGTGCTGTGGGCTTTTTATGGTTGCCATAGAGGGAAATGATTTTAAGTTTTGTTCGCTCATCTCTTCCGTTGTTTACAGTTGTTCCTGCACTTGCATTTCCCCTAAATCCATGTTCAGGAGCGAAGAGACATTTAATTTTGATGCCTAAACATAGCAATGTATCAACTAAGTGGGTGTTTTTAATGCAACTGGTTTGATTTACCACCAAGGCAATCCTCTTGTTTTTAATTAGTGGAAGGTATTTAGTGGTTTGCTCAGCTGCTGTAATAATTTGCGCGTTACTGGAATTTACAACCCATAGGCATAAAATAAAAAAGCAGTATACCTTTGGTTTTGGCATACTGCAATGATAAATATTTATTCTTCAAAATGCATATATGCAAAAGAAGAATAATACACCTGCAAGTCATTTAGCAGGTGTATTGTTTAGATTAATGGTCTAAATCGCCAAATTCGATTTTTTCTCCTTTTAGTTTTAAAATTAATCTCAAAACCAAAATAAGAAATGGAACATAAATTAAAGATGGTGGCATTTCAAAATGATTTAAAACAATGATTGACTTTCTCTTCAGTCTTTCAGTAATTAAATACATTGATGGAATTAATAAAAGTGTTAATACGGTAGCGAATAATAATCCGAAAATCATAGTCCAACTCAATGGCCCAAAAAACGCTACACTATCGCCACCAAAAAATATTTTAGGGTCGAAATGGGTAAACAATGTTTCAAAATTAATATTCAAACCTACAGCCAAAGGGATTAGTCCAAGAATAGCAGCTGTTGCAGTCAAAATAACTGGTGTCATACGTGTTCTTCCGGCTTCAACAGTCGCTTCGTATAGGCTCATCCCTCCAGCGCGGGAATACTCTGCAAATTCAACCAATAATATTCCATTCCGCACCACAATTCCTCCAAGGGCTACAATGCCAATTCCTGTCATAACAATACTCATATCCATTTTAAAGATTGCAACACCCAGAAGCACGCCAATGATACTGAAGATGATTTCAGATAATATAATTAATGGTTTTCCCAATGAATTAAACAATCCAACTAAAACCAACATCATCAAACCTATGGCTGTTAACATTGCATTTCCAAGGAAGCTCATGGTTTCTTCTTGTTCTTCTTTGTCTCCTGCAAATTTGACCACGACATTGCCACTGGGTTTGAATTTATCCATTGCCAATTGAACTTTAGCAACGACCTCATTTGGATTGAAACCTTCTTTCACATCGGAAGAAATGGTAATTACACGCTTGTCGTTTTTGCGTTTGATGCCAGCATATGTGTAATCATATCGAATGTCGCAAACTGATGAAATTGGAACACTTCTTATCACACCACCCATCGTCATATCTCTATAGGTAATTTTTAAATTTCTAATGGTTTCAATATCCATTCTTTGATCTGCCTGATAGCGCAATTGGATTGGATACTCATCGTCAACATCTCTAAATTTAGAGGCTTCAACACCGTAAACAGCTCCTCTGATTTCCATCGCAAGTTGCGCAGCTGAAAGTCCTTCTCTTAAAGCACGTTCGCGGTCAATGTCAAATACTATTTCCGGCTTGTTGCTAACAAAATCTGATTTCAAATTTGCAATACCATCGATTTTAGAATCGGTTAGAAATTTTTTAAGATCGTTAGAGTTTTTTACCAACTCGTCAAAATCTTCACCAATTATTTCAATCGAAACAGGTTTGGGTGTTGGTGGACCACTTTTTTCTTTGTTAACAACAATTTCTGCAGCAGGAATGTCCCATTTTAATTCTTGGAGTTTCTTCAAGTAAGTGCTTGTTGACTCTCCATTTCTTTCTGAAAATTCAACAAAGGCTATAGCAATTTTACCTTTATTCGGGTATGCATTTTGGTCGCCATCCTGAGGATCGGTTACACCGATGGTAACATTGCTGACCATGGACTCAACAATTGGATTGTTTTTGCCAATTACACTGTTAACTTTTGTTTCAACTTGACGCATAACCAAGTTGGTAACCGCAGGGTCGGTTCCCTCAGGCAATTTTACATACACATACAAATTGTTGGGATCACTATCAGGGAAGAATACAACTTTTGGACTTCTGGCAACAAAGAATATTATAGAAAAAATAAATGTTGCTAGAACAGCAAATAAAGGTCTCCAAGGATTTCTCAAACACCAAACCAATACTTTTGTGTATGAATTTATAAATCCTGGCCAAATGTTGTTTTGCCAAGCATTGATAACTTTATACAACCACAAACGGTTTAGAACTAAGAATAAGGCAAGGAAAATGGTGAAGTTTCCTATTCCAATGTTTCCGCTTACATAAGAAACTAAAGCTATGATGCCATAAATAGCCAAACGCATGTAGGTCTTCTTATTTAGCTTGCCATAGTTTTTGTTTTCCTCTTCTTTGGTTTTCATAAAATCAACCGCGAAAACGGGATTAATAATGTAAGCAACAAACAATGAGGCAAGTAGTGATATAATTAGTGTTACTGGCAAGAAATACATAAACTTACCTATTATTCCACCCCAAAAAGCAAGTGGAATGAAAGGCGCTAATGTGGTAATAGTACCAGATAGAACGGGCATGAACACCTCGCCAACTGCCATTTTAGCGGCAGTTTTGATGTCTCGTTTACCATCGCCAAATAGTCGGTGCGTATTTTCAATTACTACAATTGCATCATCTACAACAATACCTAAGGCTAAAATGAATGAGAACAAAACAATCATGTTAAATGAGAAGTCAATGCTTGGCATAACTAAGAAAGCAATAAACATTGACAGAGGAACTGAGAGAGCAACAAATAGAGCATTTGTGACGCCCATGAAAAACATTAGTACAATGGTAACTAAGATAAAGCCAATAATGATGGTATTGATCAAATCATGCAACATGGTTTTTGTTTTGGTGCTTTGATCACCCGTTACTGTAATATCTAATCCTTGAGGAAATTCAGTCTTTTTCATTTCCTCAATTACTTTTTGGATTTTTTCTGATGCCTCAATTAAGTTTTCACCAGAGCGTTTAATGATGTTAAGTGTAATTACATTTTTTCCACTGCTGCTTGAATAGCTTTCTTTTTCTTTGAATCCATCAACGACCTGTGCAAAATCTCTGATAAATAATCTTGCACCTGATTGAGAAGTTACAACTATGTCTTCAATTTCTTTAGGATTTTGGAATTCACTTTTTATGCTTAGTGTTGGTTTCATTCCGTTTAACGGAACGGTACCACCGGTGATGGTTAAGTTTTCTTGGCTTATAGCTCTTTGAACATCTCCAATGGTTAATTGAGCAGCTTGCAATTTGTATGCATCTATATTCACTTGTATTTCACGTTCAAGGGCTCCAATGATTTTCACTTCATTGATTTCGCTTAAACCTTCAATTCTATCACCTAAA
The DNA here is from genome assembly GCA_044357345.1 of Bacteroidia bacterium. Lineage (GTDB taxonomy): Bacteria > Bacteroidota > Bacteroidia > NS11-12g > UBA955 > JABMMZ01. The sequence goes on along the minus strand of JBIKPR010000017.1, from coordinate 28,056 downwards.
TCATCCGCATATTTTTTTAATTCTTTTAAGTCGAAGTTTCCTGAAACGTTGATGTACATAATAGGAATTTCAGAGAAGGCAATTTCTTTGATCATTGGCTCTCTAGTAAGCGTAGAAGGCATATCACCTCTGGCTTCATCAACAGCGTCTTTTACTTTTTGTTTTGCAATGCTTACATCAATATCGGTGTGAAATTCAACAACAATAACTGAAACGTCTTGCATCGAAGTACTATTGAATTTTTTAACACCAGATATCGCTTTCAATCTTTTTTCGATTGGTTTGGTAATGGTGTTTTCAATATTGGTTGGTGAGTTTCCACCATTGATGGTGCTGATGTAAATGGTTGGAACAGTAATGTCTGGAAAATTCTCTTTAGGTAGAGAGTTGTAGGCCATAATACCTGCTAACGAAATAAATATCGTTATTAAGTATATGGTAATTTTATTGTCTATTGCCCAGCTTGAGGGCTTAAATTCTTTGATTTTATCTAACATATAAATGTTTGTTTATTGCGCAAGATGTGCTTTAAATGGACTTAGTTTATTTTTTTAGAGTGATTTTGTCGCCATCGTTAACCAAGTCGTAGCCTTCGGTTATTAGCATGTCACCTTCTTTTAAACCTTCAGAAATTTCAGCAAGACCATTGTATTCTTTACTAATAACTATTGGTTTTTTAACTGCGATTCCATTTTCAGCAACCAGCACAAATGATTCTTCAATCCCTTTTTGTATAAATTTAACTGGAACGATAATTTGTTGTTTGGCAGATTGGTAGTCGTTGATTTTTAATTTAGCAACCATATTAGGATGGTATTTTTGACTATTTGGGAGTAAGATTTCAACAGTAAATGTTCTAGTCATGTTGTTGATGGCTCTTGTTGCATAATTTATTTTTCCAGCAATAGAATCATTAATATCCGGGAAGTAAATCATCACTTGGTTTCCAGCTTTAATGCGCATTGAATAGCTTTCTGCAAGTTCAGCTTTTACTTTTAGATTTGAAAAATTGACCACATTTATTGCAGCCATTCCTGGGCTTACCATTTGTGCTATTTTTATGTTTATTGCATCAACAGTTCCGCTTATAGGTGAAATGATTTTACTCATTCTCAATTGTTCATTCAAAGCACCTAGCTTTTTCTCTAAGCTTTCTTTTGTTGTTTTTGATTGTAAGAATTGGATTTCAGTTCCAATGTTTTGTTTCCATAAATTTTGTTGTCTTTGGAATACTTGTTTGGCTAATTCTAAGTTGGTTTCCAAGTCAGACATTTGTTGTAAAATTGTATTCGCGTCAGTTTCTGCAAGTACTTGACCTTTTCTAACCTCATCACCTACTTTGACATTTATTTTAGTTATCAGTCCTGGGATTTGAGATGAAAGTGAAACGTTTTCATCAGCATCAACGCGCCCTTGTACTTCAATGTATGTTTTGAAATTGTCCAAAGCCAATGCTGTTGTTTTTATTTCTAATAATTCTTCAACTTTCTTGGATGTATCAAGTTTTTCAATGTCCAATTCTAATTTAGAAATTTTGTCTTGAGTTTCTTTAAGTGTAGTTTTTAATTTTTCTAATTCTTTTTTCTTTTGATCTAAAGAATTGCTGCTGCAAGCTGTGAATAAAATTGCAACGATTGCTATTTGGATTATAGTCTTCATCTGAATGAATGGTTTTTTATATTGAATTAAAGTTTAATTGATTGTCCTAGTGCAACTTGGAAATCTAGTTTAGCAACCAATAGGTCATAAACAGCGCTTAAATAATTTGTTTGAGTCGTTTTAAGGTCTTGAATTGAGGTGGTAAGTTCTAAATTACTTCCAACACCTTCGTTGTATTTGATATTGGTTATGTTAACAATTCGCTTTGCCAACTCAAGGTTTTCCGTTTGTTGAACCACATATTCCATCGCTCTTAAATATTTCAATTTTGTTTGTTGCACCTCTAGGTCGATTATGTTCTCAAATTTATGAATTGTATTTTCGGTTTTTAATTGTTGAATTTTAGCTTTTTGTATTTTAGCGTCATTTGCAAATCCACTAAATAGGGGGATATTGGCCTGTAAAGCTAAAAATGAATTACCATACCAATTGCTATAGTCTATTGTTTCGCCAAAATTACTTTGTTGAACGGTGAACGCTCCAGCTAAGTTAGGCAATTTGCCATATTGGTATCTTTTTACATCATATTTGTTTAACACAAGTTGTTGTTGTAGGATTTGATAATCTGAACGTTTTTTCAAATCAACCGTAACGGAAGTGTCTGCAACATTAAATCTGGAATTTAAATCGTTGATGTTGTCACTCAATTTGATGTTTATGTTTTGGTCGAGACCAATTTTAGATTTTAGTAGACCTATAACAATTATATACTGGTCTTTAAGTTTCTGTTTGCTGATTTCTAGATTGTTTAATTGCAATCTTATTCTGTCAACATCTAATGATTCGGTAAAGCCTTCTTTATTTAAAGCTTTTACTTGGGTGTATGTTTTTGATAAAGTTTGATACGAAGCATTAAGCAAGCTAATGTTTTCATTGGCTATAAGGGCTAAAAAATATGTTTTGGCTACATCAATTTTAATATCTGCTTCGGTCTTAGTTGCTATTTTTTTGGATAAGTCTGTAAATTGCTTTGCAGCTTTAAGACCTAAAAAGTAGGTACCATCTAGCAACAACCATGAAAAGTTTAATGCAGCTTGTGTGGTATACGTGTTACCCACTCTAATCGGTGTGCCTACACCATTAATTGGAAATACAAAAACTTGTTTTTGTATTGCATCTTGAAAGGTAATTTGACCTCTAACTTGAGGAATTCCAATTGCTTTTACCTCTTTAACTGTCTGATCAGCAATTGCTATGTCAGCATATGCATTTTTAAGGTCAGGGTTGTTGGTCATTGCAAAATCAATGGCTTGGCTTAAGGACATAGGCATAGTGTCGTTTGTCTTGTTTTGTGCGAACAAGCCAAAGGTGCAAATTAATGCACAAACCAGCATCAAAGGACTGAGTAATTTGTGGCTTTTCTTGAAATATTTAAGGGAATTCATATCGTAAAATTGTTTTAAATGGTTGTATTTTCTAATTTATTGTCTTTCAAATTTTCTTTCATAAACTCTAGACCTTCTGGTGAACATATTGAATTGAGATGGTAATTTACGAGGTATGCGTACTTTTCGGGAAATGGAATATTTGAAATTATTCCGATTTCACTGCTGATACACTGTTCAATGAGTGCCATGTAAAACCCTGCGCAAAGGTTTACTTTGATGTCCTTTTTATACATTCCTTGCAAAATACCTAAATTGAGGTTGTCTATAAGTTGCGTCTGTATTGTTTTTTCTCGGTGTTCAGTAAATAAAATATAAGTATCAGGATGGTATTTTTTTAGATCAAACAACAAGCTTGGATTCATTTCTTTGTGCAATCCAATCATCATATTGGCTATTCTGAGGATTTGAAGAATGGCATTTTCTTCTGATTTAAACACATTCATGCAAAGAGAATCCATTGATTGGGTATGTAAAATCAATGTTTTTCTAACCAAATCATCTTTATCCTCAACATACTGATAAAGTGTCTTTTTTGACATGCCCAACTCCTTGGCAACATCGTCCATTGTTATGCTTTTAATGCCATAGCGCATAAAAAGTTTTTCTGTTGTATTGCAAATTTTTGATAGCATAGTAAAACCGGCCGCGAAATAACAATATAAACTCCGGAAACAAAAATAATCTTCAAAGTTTCCATTGAAAATGGACGAATATTAAAATTGCAGCGATGAAAGTCTGTTTTAACGAATAAATTGGATATTGTTTTACGATTTCATCACTTGTTCAAAGACATAAAACTGTAATATTTTCCTGAAAAATGCAGACTTAAAAGGAATAAATGTAATATTGCTTCATCAATTAAATTCAATGAGTAAAACTACAGCAGAATTGGTAAAAATTTCAGTGGAGACTAAATTTAATCCACTGCAAAGCGACATAGAAAATGGTGTATATTTTTTTACCTACCACATTTTGATTGAAAACAATAGTGATCACACCATTCAATTGGTTTATCGCAAATGGACCATTACAGACAGCAATGGAGAGAATAGGTTTGTTGAGGGAGAGGGTGTTGTTGGAGAAAAGCCAATTTTGTGTAGTGGTGAACTTTATGATTATTATTCAGGTTGCATTTTGCAAACTGGTATTGGTAAAATGAGCGGGTCTTATGTTTTTCGTTTACATGATGCAGGTGGTCATTTTGAAGTGGTAATTCCTGAATTTAATTTGCTATTACCTTGGGTGCTGAATTAGGCGAATTGCGTAATCTCTTCTTATCTTTGCTGCAATGAGGATTTTATTTGTTTCGTTTGTTTTTGTCTTTTTAGCTTCTTGCAACAATCAAACTTCCAAAACTGGGACTGCTGTTGGAGAAGATACTGCTCAGGTAAAGGCTACAGTTGTGCGACGTGTTTTCAATCAAGACAGCGCATACACACATGTCTCTAATCAAGTTAACTTTGGTCCTCGGGTGCCAGGAACAAAAAACCACAAACAGTGCTTTGATTATTATATTAAGGTTTTAAGACCCTTAGCAGACACATTATATCTTCAATATTCAACGGCTATAACATATGATAAGCATACGATACCTGTAATGAACATTGTTGCCTCTTTTAACCCGCTAGCAAGTAAACGGGTGTTGTTGTGCGCACATTGGGACACTAGACCTTTTGCCGACCAAGATATTAAAGACCAAGACAAACCAATTTTAGGCGCAAATGATGGAGCTAGTGGCGTTGGCGTGTTGTTAGAAATAGCAGCAGTTTTAAAGAAACAGCCAGTGGAAATTGGTGTTGATATTGTGCTTTTTGATGCCGAGGATTGGGGTGATAATTCTGGTGCAGTTGAAAACAGTTATTGTTTAGGTTCTCAATTTTGGGCTAAAAATCCACATGTCCCATCATATAAAGCAGATTTTGGGATATTATTAGACATGGTTGGTGCACCAAATGCTGTTTTTGGTTTCGAGGGCTATAGTCTAGCTGAAGCTCAAACGTATTTATCGATGGTATGGTCAAGCGCTAATAATGCCGGATACTCTGGATATTTCAAGAATTTTGAGAGGGGTTATGTAACAGATGATCATGTATATGTTATGAAACATCTTAAAATACCAATGATAGATATTATAGACTGTGATTTAAATACATCCAGTCATTTTGGGAAATATTGGCATACCCATGCAGATAATATGAATGCGATAGACAAAAACACATTGAAAGCAGTTGGGCAGACTTTGTTGGATGTAATTAGTGCTTATTGAAGAAATTGAGGTAAACCACCGGTATGGATGCATAGAATTTTATCTTCTATTTTAAAAAAACCTTTATGGATATAATCTTGTAAAGCCATCATCATTTTGCCAGTATAAACAAATTCTAATTGTATGTTTGTTTCTGAATGAAAATCTTTAATAAATGAGCTCAATTCAATGTCGTTTTTCGCGTATTTGCCTCTGTGGTAATTGTGATCTATAAGCCAGTTTTTTTCTGGAAATTGTGACATAATCTCATCCAATTCAAAATTGTTTTTCAAGCTGCTAATTCCAATAACTTTTGTTTTTAGTTTATTAGAGACACAAGCAGCAACTATTCCTTCCATGGTGGTGCCAGTGCCGAGCGATAGGAAAATGTAATCATATTCTTTATTTAAATCAGTTATTATTTCAGCGCACCCCAACAAAGCAAGGGGGTGTCTGCCCCCTTCGCCAACAAAGTATGCTTTTGGGTTTTGCTTTTTGTATTGATCAAATAACAAGTATTTATCCTTGAATTCATTCCTTCCAACATGTTTTAATGTCATGCCATTTTCAATGCAAATTTTCTCAAATGCATTTGCTTCCCTTTTTTCATCCCCTCTTACAAATCCAAATGTTTTAATTCCAAATAGGTTGCCTGCAAAAGCAGTAGCTACCAAATGGTTGCTATACGCACCGCCAAAAGTAACTAGAGTTTGACTTTTGTCTTTTGCGATATTTTCAATAATGTATTTAAGTTTGCGCCATTTATTGCCAGAAATTAAAGGGTGAATAAGATCATCCCTTAGAATGTCTATTTGTAGTTTTTTGCCAAAACCGGAAAATTTAAGCGCTTCAACCTTGGTTTTATTAAATGGCAATTTCATCTTGATTGCAAAAATAACAATTACTCGTATTAATATAACAGGCTCTTTGCTTAGCTTTGCTCAAAATATGGTTAAAATTGGCTTGGTTTTATCAGGCGGCGGTGCTAGAGGTATTGCCCATTTAGGTGTTTTGAAAGCATTGGATGAATTGGGTATAACGATATCATGCATTTCTGGCACTAGTGCTGGAGCCATTGTTGGAGCCTTTTATTCAGCGGGGTATAAACCGGAAGAAATTTTAAACATTGCTAAAACACAAAAATTTTTCGGGTATTCAAACTTTCTTTTTGGTAAAGCAGGATTATTCAATATGGATACATTTGAGTCGGTTTATAAAACCTACTTTACCCACAATTTGATAGAAGAACTTCCAATTCCAATGACGATAACCGCGACGGATATTGTGAAGGGAGAGATTTATTATTTTACCCATGGAGATTTGTCAAAAGCACTTATGGCTAGTTCTTGTGTCCCTTTGGTTTTTGAACCTGTAAGGGTTGAAAATACCATTATGATTGATGGTGGTATTTTAAATAATTTTCCAATAGAGCCATTGCTTCCGATATCAGACAAAATTATTGGAGTAAATGTCAATGCCATCAGTCAAAATTTTGATCAAATACACATGAAAGATATGTTGGATCGTGGGTTTCATATAGCAATGAAAGGCGCAATTATGGATAAAATCAAATATTGTGATGTCTTTATTGAGCCAGAAAATATGAGTCGTTTTGGTATGTTTGATCTGTCAAAATTGGATGAAATATTTTCAGAGGGTTATAATTGTGCCATGGATCATAGCAAAGAACTTGTGAAAATCTCAATATAAAGCATAACAATTTGCAGATACGGTAAAATTTAAGTTGGTTTGCAACATATGTTTATTTACAACGTTACCTGCAATATACCCGAATCAATTGAAGCCGAATGGTTGCATTGGATGAAACACGACCATATTCCGGAAGTGATTGCAACAGAAAAATTCACAGGATTTAAAATGCTAAAGATTTTAACCAATGTTGAGGATAATGAAGGTGTAAATTACGCAATTCAATATTTCTGCCACACTTTAGAAGATTACAATGATTACGTAGAAAATTTTGGCCCAAGTTTAAAGGCGAAAACTTATGCGAAGTACGGTGATAAAGTTCTTGCATTTAGAACTTTATTAGAGGAGGTTTAATTATAGATTTTCTATAATATATTCTGTAATCTTTTGCATTAAATGCACTCGGTCTTTTCCAAGTACATTGTGTTTATGGCCAGGATATACAAAATAATCTAAATAGGTATTGCCTACGTCAACAGCTGATTTGCAGTACAACAAACTATGCTGCCATAGCACAACATCATCATCACAGCCATGTATCATTAATAATTTGTCTTGTAAATTATTGACATAGTTTGTGAGGTTAGCGGCCTTATATCCTTCTGGATTTTCTAAAGGTGTGTCCATGTATCTTTCAGTATACATGATTTCATATAAACTCCAATCTATAACAGGACCACCCGCTACACCAACTTTGAATACACCTGGTTGGCGGGTCATTAAACTGCTTGTCATAAATCCGCCAAAACTCCAACCATGAACTGCTATTCTATTGGCATCGACATACGGTAAATTTTTAAGATAGTTGACCCCTGCAATTTGGTCAGCCATTTCTATAGTTCCCAGATTTCTGAATGTCGCACTTTCAAATTCATGACCTCTGTTAGAAGAACCTCTGTTGTCTAAAGTAAATACGATATAACCTTTTTGTGCCATTAATTGCATCCATAAATTGCTGCCTGCTAGCCATGAATTGCTGATCATTTGTGCATGGGGCCCACCATATACATATACCACAACTGGGTATTTTTTTGTCTTGTCGTAGTTTGGTGGCGTAATCATCCTGCAATAAAGGACACTGCCTTCATTGATAATAGGGAATATACTTGTTTCACCTAACGCATATTCAGATAATGGATTCGGCGCATCTAAAAGTGATTTAATTTGATCACCCTTGTGTGTTTTTATTACGATTCTTTTTGGAACGTTTGTGTTTGAATAAGCATCTATAAAATGGGTGAAACTTGAATTAAATAAGGCCACATGTGTACCTTGTTCTGTGCTTAGTTTTTTAATATCACCATTGTCTATATTAACACTGTAAATGTGCCTTTCAAGCGGGCTTTCTTTGCTCGCTTCAATATATGCATATTCTCCTCTAGAATCAACTCCTATTAGTTTTGTTACCATCCATTTTCCAGAAGTTATTTGACGAATCATTTTGCCATTGGTGTTGTAAAGATATAAATGGTTATAGCCGTCTCTCTCACTCTGCCAAATAAATTTATTGTTTTCGTTTGGCAAGAAATAGAAACCATGTTGCGGCTCAATGTATTTTTCATCACGCTCTTCAAATAAAATTTTATCAAGGCTTCCACTATTTGTATTGTATCGGTTGATGAAATCTTGATTTTGACCACGGTTAACAATGGCCATGTATAAGTACTCTTCATCTGGTCCCCAGGCTATATTGGTTAAATATTGCTCTTTTGGTTCACCTGTTTCTAAGTAGGTTACTTTTTGAGTGCTTAAATCATAAATTCCAACAGTAACATGATGGCTTTTAGCACCAGCAATTGGGTATTTGATCATGTTGATAGCGGCTGGCATTTTGCTGTTGTCATAAATTGCGTAATCGCTTACCATGCTTTCGTCCATTCTATAAAAGGCCAATTTGTTTCCACTCGGACTCCAGAAAAGACCTTTATCAATGCCAAATTCATTGCGGTGAACTGTTTGGCCATAAACTATACCTTTTCCGCCATCGTTTGTGATTTGTTTTATACCATTGCTACCAACTATAAATATATTGTCATTTTCCACATAGGCTATTTGTTGGTTTCCGTAATTGTATTCATTAGAACCTGCATTTTTAGAAATTTGAAGAATGAGCCTAAATGCTTGAGCCGGGATATTGAAATTTAGATATTCATTGTCTTTAAATATTTTAATGTTGTCATTGTCAATCCACTCAAATGATGGAAATGATTTAAAATTCAAACCTGTTTTATATGTATTTGCGGCAGTATTAAAACTTTCGAGACTTACACTGCTGTCTTCTTTATTGGTTTCAATGTCAATGATTACAAGTTTTTGAGGTTTGCCAGATCTAACAAAGGCGTATTTACTTCCACCAGGCAACCATTGCAAAGCATTCAAGTTTTGAGTGCGCAATGATTTATTACTTTCCTTGTCAAACATTAATATGGCTTCTTCCATATTAAGGTATTTTGTTCCTTGAGCAAACAAAGTAGAGGAAATTAGAATACTGAATGAGACTAAAATTGATTTGAAATGGTTTATCTGCATTTGAATTGATTTGCAGCAAATTTGCAAAAAAATATGTGTAAATAAAATTTAGAATTTTTTTTAATCTGAAACGAAACTTTCAAAAAGTACTTTTGCTCAATAACTCGCTAAATCTATTTGATGTTTCATGGTTTTTTGCGTTATTTTGTACTGACTTTAAAATTTTATAAAATGACAGAATTGCAAGACTTAAGAAATACTATTGAAGCGGCTTGGGATAATAGAGAACTCTTGAAAGACGAGCAAACCCAAAAAGCTATTCTGTCGTTGATAGAATCCTTAGATAAAGGACTGGTGCGCGTTGCGGAACCAAAAGAAAATGGAGAAGATTGGCAAGTAAATGAATGGGTTAAAAAGGGAGTAATACTTTATTTTCCAATTCAAAAAATTGAAACGGAGCTGATAGGCACTTACGAATTTTGTGATAAAATCCCTTTAAAAAATAATTATGCATCACAAGGTGTTCGCGCTGTAATGGGTTCTGTTGCCCGTTATGGCGCCTTTATAAATAAAGGCGTTATTTTGATGCCTAGTTTTGTAAATATAGGGGCTTATGTAGATTCAGGTACCATGGTTGATACATGGGCAACGGTAGGTTCTTGCGCTCAGATTGGCAAAAATGTTCACTTAAGTGGCGGAGTAGGTATAGGTGGGGTATTAGAGCCTATACAAGCTGCACCAGTAATTATAGAAGATGATTGCTTTATTGGTTCAAGGTGTATTGTAGTAGAAGGTGCGCATATTGGGAAGGAAGCGGTTTTGGGTGCAGGAGTGACTATTACCCAATCAACTAAAATAATTGATGTGACAGGCGCGGAACCGATAACTTATAAGGGCTATGTCCCTGAAAGATCTGTTGTTATCCCTGGCTCTTATGAAAAAGAATTCCCGGCAGGTAAATACCACGTACCTTGTGCAATTATCATTGGAAAAAGAAAGCCCAGTACTGATTTAAAGACATCGTTAAATGATGCATTACGTGATTTTAATGTAGCTGTCTAATGAATATTGGATTTGATGCAAAACGTTATTTTCACAATAAATCAGGCTTAGGTAATTACAGCCGTGACTTAGTCAATAGTTTGATTAAATTACACCCTGCGAATAAATATTACTTATTTGATCCAAGTCCTTCGACTTTAAATCTGCCGCCTAATACTATTGCAGCTGTACCTCAACACAATTCAGTTTTTTGGAGAATAAAAGGCATTCAAAAGGATATTGAATTGCATAAAATTGATATTTATCATGGCCTCAGTAATGAGTTGCCTTTTGGCAGATGGCCTGAAAAGACAAAAAAAATTGTTACAATACACGATGTGATATTTCGTCTTTTTCCTACCCATTATTCAGTATTGGATAGAGAGATTTACCATCAGAAAACAAAGCATGCCATAAAGGTTGCTGACCATGTTGTGGCCACTAGTCAATCGACCGCAGATGACTTGGTTAAATTATATGGATTGCAAGAGGATAAACATAGTGTCATATATCAAACTTGTGGAGAGGGCCATTGGAAATCGTATTCACAAGACGCATTAATTAGTTTTGCGATCAACAAGCGTTTGCCGAGTAAGTTTGCACTTTATGTAAGTAGCTTTCAAACCAGAAAAAATCATTTACAACTCTTGAAAGGGCTTAAAGCTTCAGGCTTAAAAGATTTTAACTTGGTGCTTGCGGGGAAAAGAGGAGAAACATTAACCCAGTGTCATCAATATGTTTTAGAGAACGGTTTAAGCAAACAAGTTTTATTCTTAAATGATTTGCAAAACGCTGAACTGCCTTTGTTGTATCGCTGTGCAAGTTCTTTCATTTATCCCAGTATGGTAGAAGGTTTTGGGATTCCTTTAATTGAAGCCGCCTGTGCAGGCTTGCCCCTAGCTGTGAACGATATACCTGTTTTTAGAGAATTGGCGCCCGTAGGAGCTTTGAAATTTAATGCAAGTGATGAAATTTCTATTGCTGACACTATTTTGCATCTGAGCAAGATGGAAAAGTTAGATTATAGCAATTATTTAGAAAAATTTAAAACAGAATATGCGACCGAAAAAATGTACGCGCTATATTCTTCTTTGGTAAGTTGAGTTTTATTTGTTTTCTAGTTCAAGTTGCCAATTCCAAGAGGAAATTAACATGTCATTTAGGTTTAATTTGGCTTCCCAACCTAGTTTTTCTTTTGCTTTCGAAGCGTCAGCCCAAACCTTTTCAACATCACCAAGTCTACGCGGACCAATAGTGTAATTAAGTTTTAAGTTATTTACCTTCTCAAAAGTTTGGACAATTTCCAACACTGTTAATCCATTTCCAGTGCCAATATTTATAACTTCAAACTTGTTTTCAGGGTTTTTACTTATGAAGCTAAGCGCTTTGACATGCGCATCGGCTAAGTCAACAACATGAATGTAATCTCTAACACAAGTGCCATCCTTGGTGTTATAATCATTTCCGAAAATGGTTATTTTTTCTCTAATTCCTACAGCAGTTTGGGTAATAAAAGGAACTAAATTATTAGGAACGCCTAGTGGAAGTTCACCAATTTTGCTAGATGCATGTGCACCAATTGGATTAAAATATCTCAATGAAACTGTATTTAGAAATTCACAATCTTGAAGTATGTCTTCGCCAATTTGTTTGGTTCTTCCATAAGGAGAGTTGGCTCGTTTTGTTTTTGCATTTTCATTAACAGGAGAAGAATCTGGTTCGCCATATACAGTACAAGAGGAACTAAACACAATGTTTTTAACCTTATGGTTTTGCATGGTATTTAACAATATGTTTAAGCCATTGATGTTATTAAGGTAGTATTTTAATGGGTTTTCTACTGATTCTCCAACGGATTTGAAAGCTGCAAAATGTATCACTGCATCTACATTGTGTTTTGAGAAAATCTCTTCTAAGGATTTGCTGTCACAAATGTCTTTATTATAGTAATCAAGTTTATGATTGGTAATTGACTCTAATCTTTGAAGAACATCAATTTCTGTGTTGCTTAGATTGTCAATAATAATAGGGGTGTAACCGTTTTTAATAAGCTCTACAACTGTATGTGAACCGATGTAACCCAAGCCACCTGTTACCAATATGTTTCTCATAAAATTCTAATTACGTTTCCGTTTAATAATTGATATTTTTGATTGTTTTTTAGACAAGCAGCCATCCCTTCCGAATCAAATTTAAGTTTGTTGTCAACTTCAACGAAAGGGGATATAACAATATTTTGCCATGTATTACAGTTTTTTCCAATGATGGAATTTGGCATAATTTGGCTAAAATGCCAAATTATAGCGCCTGAACCAATTTCACAACCTTCGTCTATTATAGCGCTAGGATGAAAAAAATATTCAGGCATATTAACGGTAAATTAAAGGCCAAGTACTTTTTCTACAGGTGTTCTGCCGTCGAATAGCATTTCAGGATTTTCTAGTAATTGTTTAACACGAACCAGAAAACTAACACTCTCTCTGCCATCTATAATCCTGTGGTCATAAGACAAAGCAACATACATAATTGGTCTAATTACGATTTGGCCATTTTCAACCATTGGTCTTTCAACAATATTATGCATTCCAAGGATAGCAGATTGTGGAGGGTTGATAATTGGAGTACTCATCATACTTCCAAAAACGCCACCATTGGTGATGGTAAATGTACCACCACTCATTTCTTCCATAGATAATTTATTGTCTCTTGCTTTACCAGCAAGTCTTTTCACTTCTTTTTCAATATTTGCCAAACTTAATGATTCAGCGTTGCGGATAACAGGAACAACCAATCCACGAGGACCAGAAACTGCTATAGAAATATCGCAATAGTCATTGAACACGATTTGATCACCATCAATAAAGGCATTAACAGCTGGCCAATCAAGCAAAGCGATGCAGCAAGCTCTGGTAAAGAAGCTCATAAAACCTAGGCCAACTTCATGTTTTTCGGCAAAAATAGTTTTGTATTTGTTCCTAAGATCCATGATTGGTTTCATGTTAACTTCATTGAAAGTCGTCAACATTGCTGTTTCATTTTTTGCAGCCACCAAACGTTTAGCAACAGTTTTTCTTAGGTTGCTCATTTTCTCAACCCTGGTGTTTCTTTCGCCAGAAGTGCTGTATTTGTTTGCGCTTCCAGAATTACCACCTTTGGCAACAATAGCTTCTAAAACGTCGGTTCTGTTTATTCGACCATTAGGGCCACTGCCTATAACTTGAGAAGGCTTTAATCCATATGCAAGCATTAATTCTTTTGCTAAAGGCGCAATGTGAACATCAGAATCCATATTGATAATTGCCGCAGGAGCTGCAGCAGGTTTTTCTTCTGCCTTTTTTTCTGCTTTAGCTGGAGCAGCAACTTCTTTTTTAGCTTCCGTTTTTGGCGCAGAATTGTCAGGAGCTTTAGCCGTCTCGTCAATTTCTAAAATGATAGAACCTACTTTTATTTCATCACCTTCTTTGGCCAATTGTTTGGTTAGGACACCCGCAGATTCAGCATTGACTTCAAAAGTAGCTTTTTCACTTTCAAGTTCAACAAGAGGTTCATCAAGTTGAACATAATCACCTACTTGTTTCAGCCATTTTGAAACGGTAACTTCACTTATGGATTCACCTGGACTGGGAACTTTGATTTCGATAGACATACTGAGCTTATAACTTTGCGCAAAAATAGGTCAATTTTACAAGATGCACAAATTGAGTCATGGAAGAATACGAATTAAAACGAAAATAGGCCTACAATTAGCTTGTATTGGTGAGCTAATAGCATTAATCAAGCAATTACCAAACGTGAGAATGGTCGTTCCACCAGTTGTTTTGAATTTTCAAGGTCATTTCTATGACCTCTCTTACACAGCCTTTGCCACCATTTATTGAAGAAATGAAATGACATATTGACTTAATGTCTTTTGCAGCATCGTTTGGACAAGTGGCTAGACCAACAATTTTGAGCAACTCATAATCGGGCATATCGTCACCCATATATAGAATTTCATCTGGGCTTAAATTGTGTTTGCTTAAAAAAGACTCAAAAGCAGCTTTTTTGTGTTGTTGTCCAACATGGATATCATTTAATCCAAGTTGTTGAAAGCGTTTAATGATGCCAATAGAGTTTCCTCCTGAAATGATGGCAATTGGATAATTCAATTTGTTGGCATGCTGAATAGCATACCCATCTTTTATGTTGAATGTTCTTAAAAATTGACCGTCTTCTGTTGCAAAGACACTGCCATCTGTCATTACGCCATCGACATCAAAGACAAAAGCTTTAATTGTTTTTAATTTATCATGGATGAGTTCCATTGGTGATTTCTGGGATTAATTTTTTAGAAATAATTTCATCATAAATGATGCCTGAGGTGATTTCAGCACCATCGTTTGTAAAGTGGTATCCGTCGTAAAAGAACCTTGAATCTTTTGGTAATCGAGCGGCTAAGTTTATATAAGGAATTTGCATCGATTCTGCAAAGTCAAAAGTTACTTTGTTGTACATCTTTAAAATGTATGCACGTGTTTTCCCATTGATTTTTCCGGTTTTTATATCACCTAAATAAGTATTAGAGAACAAGTCTTTTTCATCAGAAAAGAGTATGCTTTGTGCAACGAAAATAAGTTTAATGTTGTTTTCATTGCAAATTTTGGCAAATTCATTTAGTCTTGCCTTATAGGCAGAGAGATATTTCTGTTCGTTTTCTAAACACTTATAAACAGCAGAATCATCCATTTTCAAAGTTTCAGTCTTATTGATATCCATGATGAAACGGTGGTTTAAACCAGACTCTTTGGCCTTTCCCGCTCTAACAATATTTAAAATTGTAGAAGGGATTTCTAGGAAATTGTAGATTTTTTTGAAAACGGATTTGTTCTCGTCAAAATAACTTGGAGCATCCAAGCCCATATCATTTAAACCGCACATTAAAACAATATAGTTTGGTTTTAATTTTACAATGTATTGCTTTAGCATTTGCAAGTTTCCGAACGATGATTGCCCATCCATTCCTGCATTGTTAAGCCACGAAGAAGAGAAGTCTTTTTTGATTTTGTCTCCCAATAAGTTTGGCCAATCTTTTCCATCATTTAAATAAAAGCATTCTGTTGTGCTGCCACCCATGCATATTATTTTTAGTGATTCTGAGCCTCCGAGTTCTGGACCTCTCATTCCCAAGCTGTTTTTGTTGTGAATGATATTTTTATCAAGGCCAGGGTAGTTTGGCAATTCTACTGCATATCGTGTGTTTTTGGGCAATATGATTTCACCATTTTTAACCCTTGATGAAAATGGGTTATAAATATGAAGGGTAAATTCAAGACAAGCCAATACAAGAATCATAAATGCACAGATTTTCAGAAACCTTTTCATAACGGCAAAGGTATATAAAATTGATAATGGTCAATACGATCATTGAATATTTTCATTAAATTTGCATTATGCAAAACATAGCAACAGTATTAAAGCAATTAGGAATTAAAAAACTAAACGAAAGTGTTTGTACAGGCGTTAATTGGATAAGCGCAGTTGGAAGTACCAACCGAGAAATAACTTCACCTGTAGATGGCAAAAAAATTGGTTCAGTTGTTTTCGCTACAGAAACAGAGTACGAGGCTGTTATGAAACGCGCTCAAGATGCTTTTCCGATTTGGAGGGCAATTCCTGCACCTAAAAGAGGTGATATTGTTCGACAGTATGGCAATGTTTTAAGGACCTACAAGGATCAACTTGGCGCTTTGGTTAGTTATGAAATGGGTAAAAGTTTACAAGAAGGTAAAGGCGAAGTTCAAGAGATGATTGATATTTGTGATTACGCTGTTGGTTTAAGCCGCCAAATGTATGGATTAACCATGCCGAGTGAACGCTTAAATCATAGGATGTTTGAGCAATGGCATCCTCTTGGTGTTGTTGGCGTGATATCGGCTTTTAATTTTCCTGTTGCTGTTTGGAGTTGGAATGCAATGATTGCTGCAGTTTGTGGCAATGTTACGGTTTGGAAGCCTTCTGAAAAAACACCATTATCAGCCATTGCCTGCATGAATTTAATGAAGTTGGTGTTGGAAGAGAATAAGTTACCAGAAGGTGTATTTACACTTGTTAACGGTGATGCTACAATTGGAAAAATGATGGCGGAGGACAAACGAATTGCTTTGGTTTCAGCAACCGGAAGCACTGCCATGGGCAAATCAGTTGGGAAGACAGTTGGTGAGCGATTGGGCAGAAGCTTGTTGGAATTAGGCGGCAACAATGCCATAATTTTGAGTGAGCATGCAGATATGGATATGGCTCTAAGGGCTGTGGTTTTCGGTGCTGTTGGAACGGCCGGTCAAAGATGTACAACAACGAGAAGATTAATGGTTCATGAGAAAATTTACGATGATTTCATGAAGAAGCTAATAAAGGTTTATAAGCAGTTGTCGATAGGGAATCCTTTGGATGAGAACAACCATGTTGGTCCATTGATTGACCAAGCGGCGGTAAATCAATTTTCAAATGCCATAGAGCAACTTAAAAAAGAAGGAGGTAAAGTTTTGTTTGGAGGTAAAGTCTTGAAAGGTGCTGGATATGAAAGTGGGTGTTATGTGCAACCAGCAATTTGTGAGGCAAGAAATACGTATAAAATTGTTCAAGAAGAAACATTCGCGCCTATTTTATATGTCATGAAATATAGAAACATAAGTGAGGCGTTGGCCATGCAAAATGATGTAAAACAAGGTTTGAGTTCTGCAATATTCAGTAATAATATTAGAGAAACAGAGCTCTTCTTATCTTCGGCAGGTAGTGATTGTGGTATTGCAAATGTTAATATAGGTACAAGTGGTGCTGAAATTGGTGGTGCATTTGGAGGAGAAAAAGAAACTGGGGGTGGAAGAGAAAGCGGTAGTGATAGCTGGAAAGCTTATATGCGCAGGCAAACCAATACAATTAACTATGGCGATACGATGCCATTAGCACAAGGAATAAAATTTGATTTAGGATAATTTTTATCGACTATTTGTTTTTATTAAATAATACCATTAAATTTGGTTTTATATTACACAAATAGAGATGAAGATACTTTTAATTGAAGATGATTTACAGGCAATTGAGCACATAGAAAAGCTCATTAGCACACACTTTTCGAATTATTTAATAGTTGGTAAGGCTCGAAACATCAAAGAAGCGTCCAAGATTTGCAATTCTGCAAGACCTGATTTGCTAATTATGGAAATTCAGTTGAAGCATGAATCAAGTTTTGAGTTGTTTGAGTACATTGATGCGTCTCAGTTAAACGTTATTTTCACCAGCCATTTACCTGAATTTGCTTTTAAAGCCATTAAGTTTGATGCTGTAGATTACCTTCTTAAGCCATTTGGTTTGGAAGATTTAAAAAAGGCAATTAAACGTGTAGAGGAACGCTTGAAATTAATGCAAATTCTACAAAACAATAAGGATTTATTGAAGCTTGACCGACACGCCATTGGAAGCAATAAAATTATGATTTATGGGAATGAAAAGATGAATCCTATTAACATAGATCAAATTGTGAAAATCAAATCACAAGGTGCGTATTCTGATATTTATTTGATAGGCAACAAAAAGATTACATCTTCAAAACACTTAGGAATGTATGAGCGATTATTGGAAGACAAGCATTTTGTGAGAATTCATGATAATTGCCTAGTCAATGCAGAGCAAGTGGTTTCATACAAACCAGGGATAAATGCAAAAGTGATATTGAAGGATGAAACATCTGAAAGTGTTTCAAAAAGAAAGAAGCGTGATTTTTTAACCTATTTTAGGTCCTAAAAGATTGACAATTTGTTTCCATTCTGCTTACACAAAACTGAATAAGCATTTGGTTTTATTTTTTTATAAGGACTAAGAGAAACTATAAAGTTTTTTAGCTTCTGCATGTACTTCCTTTTTAAATTGTTTTTAAATTGGAATTCAATCAATTCATCACTAGTGAATAAAAAACGCTCATCAAGGATTTCAAAACCTTCGCTCTTAAGTAAAAATTTAAATAGGGCAGGTGTATAAATATTAATATGCCCGTAATCTAAATAGTGCTTGATTTTTTCATCGACAAAAAAGCTAAAATCTATTGGGACTTCAAAATATTGGTACTCAGAAACTCTTGCGATCTCTCTCAATAATAGTCTTGGGTGCTCAACATGCTCAATAACATGGCTACAGGTTGCTAATTCAAAGGATTTGTCTTCATATGGAATTTTGTAACCGTCAAATTTTTTAACTTCTTTTAAAGAGCCTAGGTTTCGAGCTGTAATTGCTGCAATTCCAGAATCAGATATTTCTAAACTGCTTAGGTTGTTTGTGAAATTTCTTTTATCCAACCAATATAAAACGGCACCATCACCTGAACCTATATCTAAAGTTTTTTTTGAAGAATGCTTGGCACATAAATCAATAATATTAGAAGATTTTTGTTTTCCACCAAGGTCTCGCCATTCTGAACTTTCGTTTAAATATTGATCATTATAAGTAGTGGAAATTTGATTAGATGCCTGACTCATTAGGCAAATTTAACCATTTCAATTACAAAATCAATCTTTTGTTGATTCAGGAGGACTGATTGGGTTGGAAAATCAATAGTTTACCAGGTATTTTCCCTTTGTATCAATCTTCAAATGAGGTGGGTTTCTCAAGAGTTCAAAATAATTATATCCCTCTTGCAGGTTTTTCCAAAATACAATTCTGCTAGGGTCAAAATTATAATACGATTTTAAAAACTGCCAATTGCTTGCATCCATTTTGCAAGGATAAATATGTATTGGAATATGGTAATTGGTATCCCTGTTGTTTTGTGCTTGAACATTGCACCAATAGAGTTCTTTTATTATTTGGTCGTTCATTGGTAAACAACCTATGGTTACACTGTCTCCATGTACGAAAATTTGGCCACCATAATTCCCTTTTTTTCCTAAAATACTGTCACTTTTATTCGGATATGAAACCTTATATGAAAGATAAAAATTGCTATAAGGATTGTATTGGTTAATGTGGTAATATCCTTCCGGAACTTGGTAATCACCTTCACAACGTTTCGGACCTAAAGAACCAGAAAGTGTCATGATATTATAGGTTTTAATGAGTTTGTAGCGGTGTTGCACGCTATCTGCTCCCCATAATTCCATTGTTCTTTCTTTTTTAAATACCCTCCAATAAATGAATTTAGGGGGGTATTGTAAATTGGCAGAAGTAAAAGCTTTCTTTAGTTCATCATCGCTGCTGAGTCTTGCGTTCCAAACCCTTTGATTGCCCAATTGTTTTTCCGTATATATTTGAGGCTGAGCCCAAGAAAGGGTTGCCATTAGCAAGAAAA
Organism: Bacteroidia bacterium; assembly: GCA_044357345.1. GTDB lineage: Bacteria > Bacteroidota > Bacteroidia > NS11-12g > UBA955 > JABMMZ01. The sequence goes on along the minus strand of JBIKPR010000017.1, from coordinate 8,228 downwards.
GGGGGGTTATCATGAGGCGCAGATTCATTTGATTTATTCAATAACCGAAATCTTAATGCTATTAGCCATTGACTTTTGTTTTATTGGCATGCTTGCAGTGTGAATTACAATATCGTCTTTTTTAACCAAGCCATTTGATTGAAGAACCTCAATTACATCTGTAAATGTTTGATCGGTACTTTCGTATTTGTCATAATAAAATCCTCTAACTCCCCACACCAAACTCATCGATTTTAATAAAGGTTTGTTGTTGGTGAAGATGTAAATTTCGGCTCTTGGTCTATAAGATGATATTTCTAGTGCAGAGTATCCTGATCTGGTCATACCAACAATAGATTTGGCTTTTAAGTGGTCGCTCATTCTTACAGCAGTAAAACATATTTCATCTGAAATAAATGTATCACTTTGAGATGTCGGTTTTGCGCCTTTGTAGTATACCCTTCTGTCCTTCTCTACGTCTTTTATGATTTTCTCCATGGTTTCCACCACTTTAATGGCGTGCTCACCTACACTTGTTTCGGCACTCAACATTACCGCATCAGCGCCATCTATTACCGCATTGGCTACATCACTTACTTCTGCTCTGGTTGGTGTAGGGTTTAAAATCATTGATTCCATCATTTGAGTTGCTACAATTACAGGTTTTGCTGCTTTCATACATTTTTCAATGATGTTTTTTTGAATGATAGGTAAATCTTGCAAAGGCATTTCAACACCCAAGTCACCTCTGGCAACCATTATTCCATCAGTAACTTCAATAATGTCATCAATATTGGCAACAGCTTCAGGTTTTTCAATTTTAGCTATAACTTTTGATTCTTTTCCAGCGGCAGCAATTCTGGCTTTTAAATCGACAATGTCTTCGGCTTTTCTTACAAAAGACAATCCAATCCATTCTATATCGTTTTCTAATCCAAATTGTAAATCTATTATGTCTTTTTCGGTTAAACTTGGAAATGAAACATCTGTATGGGGTAGGTTAAAACCTTTTTTAGATTTTAAAAGACCACCTGTTACTACGCTGGCTTCAACATCGGTTTCATTTAAAATCCTCTCAATCTTCAATTCGATTTTACCATCATCGATTAAAATTAATTCACCTGGCTTAACATCATTGGCTAAGTCAACATATCGGATGCAAATTTTTTCAGCATTGCCAATCATTTCATTACTAGTTAGGGTAAGGATTTGACCTTTGGTTATTTCTATTGCATCATTTTCAATTAGTCCAATACGCAACTTCGGTCCTTGTAAATCCTGCAGAATACAAACATCTGAATTCAGCTCTTCATTAATGCTTCTAATGTGCTTAATAACTTCCAAATGGTCAGCGTGCGTGCCGTGAGATGAATTTATTCTGCAAACATCAACACCTGCAAGGATAATATTTTTTAACATTTCTCTAGAACAGGTAGCTGGACCAATGGTAGCTACAATCTTGGTGCGGTTAAAATTCGATTTATACATAGAAGTCTTCAATAAATAATTTGTTGTTAAGTATGTTGTTGTAAAAAGGTGTTTTTTTTGGGATTAGTTCAAATTTAAACTCAAAAATATTTTCAATATCTGAATTTTGCTTTATGGCTGCTATTGCACGTTCAAAATAACTGTAAATGTCATCGCCGTTGCATATTAAGAAAAAATCAAACAAGGGTTTACTTTGAAAAAAATAGGCGTTAGTGCCTTTGTTTCTTATCAAATGCCAATTGAGTTCAACGTCTTCAAATGGGTAATAATAATGGCGGTGTTTACTCATTAAGTTTTCAGCACCAATCTTTTCCCAATCTAAATTGAGGGAAAAATTCATACCAAAACTTTTATTTATATGCCAAGCTAGCGTGTAATCTGGCAAAACCGTTTTAATGCCGGCAATCTTTGGGTAGGTATAAGAAATATCAAAATCTATTTTGTCCATGATTGAAGCAATGCAAATATAGACAAATCAAAACCAATAGGTTTTAAAATTTATTAAGAAATAAATAATTAATTTATTTCTAAGACACGGTTGACCGCATTCAAAACTTTTGAGGGTGCTAGGTCTTTCATGCAGGAAACGCCAAGTTTGCAAGAACCTCTATAAAAGCATTCACAAGCTTTATCTGGCATAACAATTTCACCTTTCCCAAATAAGTCGAATTCATTTGGATTGAAAATGTTGTTCATTAAAACAATCTTCTTTTGGAGTCCAAGCGTTAAGTGCATACCCATGGTAACTTGGGTAACAATTAAGTCGCATTGATCGATTAAATTAATGAATTGAGACAGTGAAAAATAACCTAAATACTTTGCATTGCTTGCTGCTTGAATGTTTTTGTTTCTATTGTCCTCCTGTTCGCCGCCAAGAAGCACAACTTCGAACCCTTGGGCTATCAATGATTTTGCTAATTCAGCAAAATAGGTTTCTGGCCATAAACGGGTTGTCCAACGGTCGCCGCATCCAGTATTCAATCCGATTATTGTTTTGTTTCTGTCTAATTGGGGCCATTCAAAACCTTTGTTACTATGGTTGTCCAATAAATATGGCTCACCATCGTACACCATGCCGCACATAGCGTAAATTTCTGTACAATAATTTAACGTATTGGCTTGACTCACGTCGTCAAATAAACCTGTATGGTATTTGTGGAAGGCCAAATCATTTACTGGTTGTGAAACATTGTCTTTAAGTGTGTAGCCGTATTTTTCAGTTGCTTTTACCACATATAAAAGAGCGGAGGCCTCTTTTTCTTTATCTAGATTTATTGCGATATCAAATTCAGCATGCTGTAAATAAAGCGCTGAAGCGTAATCGAATTTTAATATTTCATCTATTTTTCCAGCAGGTAAAATGGCAGGTGTCATTGTGAGCCAGGTAATCTTACAATTTGGATATAGTTTTTTGTACGTACTAATTAGGGGTGTAGTTCTAATTACATCTCCTATCGCTCCTAGTTTTATAATTAAGATCCGTTTGCTTATCTGCGTGTAAGCTGGGCAATTCTTGCAATGGTATCCGTTTTCTTTATGCGGAGCACAAGGCAAATCGCCTTTAAAATGTAAACAATCTGAATGGTAGATTTCCATGTCGTAATAGGTGCAAAATAATAGTTTTTGAGACGAAATAAAAAATTGCAAGGTAATTCGGTCGAAAAAAAGCTGTTTTTTGCTTAAAAAAGAAACCTTTTGACTTTAACTGCGTCTAATCATACAATAAGTTGTACGATTTTTGTTTATTTTTGTATTATAGTTTGTAAATGTTTAGAAATAGAATTTTCTATAGTTTAATTGTGGTTTTGTCATTATTGTTTGCGAAAAGCGCAAATGCAACCCATTTAGTGGGTGGATTTATTAGCTATGAATACATTGGAACATCGAGTTTCGGTGCTAGGTACACAATTACCATAACATCCTATAGAGACTGTAAACCTGGGTCAATTCCTTTTGAACCTGTAATTGATGTTTGCGTTTTCCAAATCAGCGATAATAGACTTTATAAATCATACACTTTTAACAGACAAAGCGTTGGTAAGGTTAAGCCCATAGGTAGAACAGATTGTCCCGAGGCCACCCAAGTGTGTTTGGAAAAAGCGGTCTATCAAAGACAAATAGATTTGCCAACAAGTGCCTTTGGGTATCATGTAAAATGGGAAGTTTGTTGTCGGAATACGCAGGTGAATCTGCGCGATGGACAAAGCGGAACGCCCTATATCGGCCAAACGTATCAAACCATTATACCGCCAACAAACGTAAAAAATAGCACAGCTTTTTTTACAGAAACACCGGTGCCATTTATTTGCATCAATGACACCACAGAACTAAATAATTATGCGGTAGATCCTGATGGAGATTCATTGGTATACAAACTCGCTACCCCTTGGGATGGCGGTTCATCTGCAACGAATTATCCAGGGTGTGGCCCAATATATTCTCCACCAGTTCCAATTGATCCTGCTGATTATAAACTTGGTTTTAACGGCAATATACCATTCGGTGCTAGCGGGCTATGTAAGATTAATCCAGCAAATGGTGTGGCGACTGTTTTTGCTAGAGCAGTAGGAAACTACGCAGTGGCCATAGATTTATATGAGTATCGAAATGGTGTACAATTGAGTGTTACCCGATTAGACCTACAGATATTAGTGATAAATTGTGGGATAAATACAAAACCAACAATATCCACAACATCCAAGAACTATACAATTTTTGCTGGCGACAATCTCTGTTTTAATGTTACAGGTAAAGATAAAGACAATCAAAATCTATCATTAGATGGATTTGGTGATTTGTTCACTGGTGCGAACGGTTTTATAGGCAATAGGGCCACATTTGCCTCCGCTTCAGGAATTAGTACAGTTACTTCGCAATTTTGTTGGCAAACGTCGTGCAACCAAGCCCGGAATACACCTTATGTTTTCACTGCTAGAGTTGTAGATGATGGATGCCCATCAAAATACAACCTTGTTAACATTGAAATAAAGGTAAAGCCATTTACAGGTAAAGCAACTCTATCAGGCCCAAGTACCGCATGTGAAGGGGCAAAGGGTTTGGTTTACAATATTTCAACAAGTGCAGATTCATTGCCTGAATTAACAGGGATAAGTCATCAAGTTGTGGTTACAAATGGAATTCTTGTATCTCAAAGTCTCAATCAAATTGTGGTCAATTGGAATCGAGGTATATTGCAAGGTGATATAACTATTCGGGCCGTTTCTAAATTTGGCTGCCTAGGGGTTCCTTTTACCTACAAAGTTAATCTTGTGCCATCACCAACAAAGCCAATTATAAAAAATATAGACACAGTTTGTGAGAATTCAAGTGCAACTTACAGTACTACATTTACTAGTGGATTTACTTATAAATGGTTTGTGTTTAATGGAAGTATATTTGGTTCAAGCACTGGTAATTCTCTTGGTATTGTTTGGGGTGCACCTGGCAAGGCCAATGCTTATTTGGTTCAATTCAATCAAAATGGATGTCCAAGTGATACAGCAGTGATTGATGTATGGATTTCAAAACCAGCAGTCCCAAGTATACTTGGCAAACAGTCTATTTGTCCCAATGCAAAAGGCTTAGTTTACACAGTGACAACAGCGTCGAATGGAAGTTCATTCAAGTGGTTTGTTGCAGGAGGGTCAATCGTTGGAAGTAGCAGCAGTAAATCAATCACTATAAATTGGGGTAACCCTGGACTTGGATTTGTGAAAGTAATTGAAACCAATCGTTTTGGTTGTTCCAGTGATACAGGTTATTATCCGGTTGATAAATCTTATGATTTAAATGCTGAGTTTATTCAAGGCGATACGGATGTTTGTGAATTCTCAAAAGCCCAACTTTTTACCGTTATTTTTGCGCCAAATACAACATACAATTGGACGGTTACAGGTGGGACATTAATTAGTGGACAGGGAACGAATTCAATTATAGTAGATTGGGGAATAAGCGGTCTTGGTTCTGTTGGTATGTATCAAACAAGTTATGATTCAATTAATCAAAAGGCGTGCGTAAGTAATTTAGTTAGTAGGATTGTAAATATTAGACCATATCCAACAGCCAATATAATTAATGGTGTTTTGGAAGTTTGTCAGTACACAAGCTCTGGAACTTATACAGTTAATGGATTGTCAGATTCTAGGTATGTTTGGATGGTTAATGGCGACACCAGCAATATCAATGGACAAGGTAAAAAATCAATTCTATTTGATTACAGCAAAGAAGGGATATTTAATTTAGAAGTTATTGAAACAAGTGAATATGGTTGTTCGGGACCAACTTTAAAAATACAGGTCATAGTTCATCCAAAACCACGCAGCAGCCCAATATTAGGTGATAGTATTATTTGTTCACCAAATTTATTGAATTATAATTATTCAGTAACAGGGTTTAATACCTCAAAATTCTATTGGACTGTAAATGGAGGCACTCCGAAGTCTATAAATAATTTACCAAGTATTGGAATTGATTGGAATGGACAACAATACAACAAACTAAAAGTAGTAGAAGTGTCTGATTTTGGATGTGTTGGAGATACCATACGTTTGAATGTGTTTTATGACAACCCATACCTATATTTGAATTATGTTACAGTTAATCCACCTCCAAGAGCGGACGACGGGGTAGATGTTTTTTGGTCCTTGCGCAATGCGCCTAAATACAACAATCAATTTTTTATAGAAAAACGTGCAGCAGGTTCATCTGGCGTTTTTAACACTGTTGGGACAGTTAATGGAAGTGCGGTGACTTTTAATGATTTTAATACCATGAACGATTCTAATGCTTGGGAGTATCGTGTAAAGGGTTTTGATTTATGTGGCAAGCCATTTTATACTTCTGTTCACACCAATATCTTATTGAAGGGACAAAAGTTGGGTGGTTATGATATTAGTATGCAGTACACGCCTTATTTAGGTTGGGGATCAAGTACAATAAAATATGATCTGTACCGCTACTTAAAAAACACAGGCCAATACGAATTGTTTGAGCCTAACATGAATACATTTAATCTTTCGTATTCAAATGGCTTGGAATACTACACACAATGTTACAGAGTAAAAGGCACCAAGATAGGAACGGATACCGTTACATGGAGCAATGAAGTTTGTTTCAATTTTGATCCAGTTATTTTTATACCCAATGCGTTTTCTCCTAACGACGACGATTACAACGATGCTTTTGGGGTAAAAGGAGGTGCATTGAAATCTGTTGAGTTGTTTATTTACAACCGCTGGGGTGAAAAGTTGTTTGTTGGCAATAGTATGAATGATACTTGGGATGGTACTTTTATGGGTAAGCCACAGCCACAAGATGTTTATATGTATTATTGTTATTATTACGGATTTGACGGCCGCAAATATTCAACTAAAGGTACAATTACACTTTTGCGTTAAGGAGCCACAATGGCTGATTAAATTCAAGAATTTTATTTCAAGTTTTATTGGTTTTTTTTACGAGATTTGCAGCATAGATTATGGCCATAATAATAACCGACGAATGTATCAACTGTGGGGCTTGCGAGCCTGAATGTCCTAACAATGCTATTTACGAAAGTGGCGTTGAATGGAGAATAAAAGACGGAACAAGCGTTGAAGGAACTTATAAATTAAATGATGGTTCATCAGTAGATGTTGATCATAAATTTGCACCAATTAGCAGTGAAGTTTATTACATTGTTCCTGATAAATGCACGGAATGCATGGGCTTTCATGAGGAGCCTCAATGTGCTGCGGTTTGTCCAGTTGATTGCTGTATACCTGATCCTGACAGAGTTGAAGCTGAAGAAATTTTGCTTGATAGAAAGTCTAGATTGCACATATAATGTCTAAAAAGGGTACCTGTCTCCAATCCTATATTCCAATGCGCAGTTCAGCGAGTCCTGCTTCAGAGATGGTAAGCAGTTTGATTTTTGGAGAGTCTTATACGGTACTAGATTCTGAAAAAGGTTTCTTAAAAATAGTAAACGATTTTGACCAATATGAAGGTTGGATTAGTGAAAATTCATTTTCTGAATACACCGTTTATGATTCTATAAACGAATTCGCTTTTTTAGAAGCCAAAGGCGACCATCATATTTTGTTCATTCCATGTGGTGCTCATATACCTTCTGAGGGTAATATGTTGGTTGATGGCGTTTCTTTTTCAATAGACCGTAAATTAAAGACCTATCATCATTTACCGATATCAATTAGAATCCAAAAATTAGCAACTTCATTTGTAAATATGCCCTATTTATGGGGAGGAAGAACCTTTATGGGCATGGATTGTTCAGGCTTTATTCAAGTCGTTTTTAAAGCCAGTGGTTTCACATTACCTAGAGATACTTCCAAACAAATTGAATCGGGAGCACCAGTAAATATTAAAGATGCAAAAGCTTGTGATTTGGTGTTTTTTTCAAACTTAGATTCTGATAAAGTTTCACATGTTGGATTGTTGTTAGACAAATCAAAAATTGTGCATTCAAGTGGTAAAGTGAGAATAGATAATTTTACGCCAGAAGGAATTGTGCAGGATGGAAAATTGATTTATAAGACCATTTCAATCAGAAGAATCTTATAATATGCCAATAGATCCCCATTGGAAACGCAAAAGCAAAGACAAGCAAAAGCAGTTTAAGCGCTATTTAGACCGAGCCAATCCATCTAAATTAATTCGCGAACTTCCAGAACTACATGAAGAAGCATTTTCGAAAATTGATTGTTTGGAATGTGGCAATTGTTGTAAAAACCACAGCCCTACATTTAAGGCAACAGATATAA
>JBIKPR010000124.1:0-3877 GCA_044357345.1 Bacteroidia bacterium | reverse complement strand
AGCCATGAACAGTTTGTATTGTTTGCATAATTGTTCGCAGCACTTCCATCTGCGAACGACCCACTTTGAGCATTAAGGGTTGTGGAAGTTCCTGAACAATACGGTGTTTGGGTTGAAGTGTAGTAAGCTGAAAATCCTTGCATGTTTTCCGTTAAGTCTGAAACAAATCGGACCAACATACTTCCACCATTAGAGGTTATCTCAGGCGGCAAATTACCTCCGGTAAAGCGACCTAATAAAGTTGCTGAAGTACTTGTGCCATCGTATACTTCAACTGCATCATAAATAGCTCCGTCGGTAGAAGGCTCTTCGAGTTCAAATTCAGTGAAATTTAAGGTTACACTAGTTGCTTGTGGTGGTTGAATTAACCATTTGCAATCTTGGTTGTTGCAATAGTTTCCAGCGGCGCTACCATCTGAAAACTCGGCAAAATCATCCGTATTTAGGTTGGTGGTTCCGGCACAATAAGCAGAACCGGTAGAAGTATAATTTGCGGTGAACCCTGGCTTGTTTGTTGAGTAATCTGAAATAAACATAACCAACATCACACCTGTATTTGAAGTTAGGGTGCTTGGTATTGATGTTCCAGTGAAAACGCCAATTTGATTGGTACCCTCTAGGTCGCTATAAACCACAATTCCGTCATAATTTAGTTCGGTATTAAATTGTGAAAATGAAAGCGAAACAGAAGTTGCGCATGGAGGTGCGATTAACCAAGAACACTGCTGGTTATTACCATAGTTGTTGCTATTAGAGCCATCGCTAAAAGTTCCCGAGGGTGCAGATAAGGTTGAACTTCCACCACAGCTTGGGGTGTTCCCATAAGCTTGATAATTCCCAGACCAACCACTTTCTGTTTGCAGTATATCTGATGAAAACCTTATACACATGGCACCGACACCACTACTGGTGCTTATTACAGGTGGCAATGTATTTCCCCACCAGGTAGCCAAAACCGGATATGTTTCATCTGGTCCGTCGTAAACAAAAACAGAGTCATAGTTTGACTCAGTATCAAATGCGGTAAAAGTCAATGATATTTGATTAGCCCCTGATGGTGCAATAACCCATTTGCAATTTGAATTGTTGTTGTAATTTGCTGAACCACTGCCATCAGTTATTGTTCCACTTGATTCAGTTAAATTGGTAACCCCGCTGCAAAAACTATTTGGATCATTGCCTATACCTACAGCATACCATGCTTGCCTAACAGCTGAATACTGTGTAGATGGGTTTCCATAAAGGTCTTGAGCAGCTTGTAACGAACCATTGTAAGCATCCATAAATGTTGCATCTGAGCCTAAATAATTGAGTAAGTTTCTGTAGGCAATTTGCCTTGACTGAGCGATCCCTATACCAGTGACAGAGTATGATTTGTTCAAATCATTTGTCCCTGTACCACCTTGACATAAAAGATAAAACCAAAAATTTTGAACACCACTGTTGATGTGTACTCCACCATTATCGTTTGATAAATTACTGGGATTTGCCCAGTATAGCCCATTATATGTGTCGGGCTGCTGTGAATCGCCGTTTGGATTATTTGGATTAGATAATGATCTTAAGTTTGCAGCTGAAACCATAATATCTTCACCCATCAACCAATCAGCATTTACGCCTGAATAAAACTCAACACAAGTTCCAAATATATCTGCAAAGGATTCATTCAATGCACCTGATTCTCCTTCATATGTCAAGCCTCCATTGCCATTATTAGCAACAACCATATGAGAAAATTCATGCCCTTCAACATCTAATCCAACTAGGGGATTCATTAATTGACCATCTCCCATTCCGTAAACCATTAAATTGTAAGGCGCAGGGTATGCTCCAGCATTATTAGGACTTCCTCCATTTTGAGATTGCATATCTGGAGGATTTAAATACTGTTTAATTTTACTTCCATTGCCATCATAACTATTTCTACTAAAAACATTTAAATAAAAATCATAAGTTTTTTCCATTCCCCAATGCACATCAACAGCAGGGTGACCGGAATTTGTAACATTATAGTTGCCATTATTGCCATTACCCGACCAATTTTGAGTTCCAATACTTGTTGAAATATTATATATGCCGCCAAAATCATCTGTATTTCCAGCGTCATAATCCCATACTTCAGCAGTATACGGCGGATTACTCATTAACACATTGATATTGTCAAACGTAACTTTCGGGTTTTGGTTACTGTAATATTTTGAAGTGTATACAACTTTGTTAGAAGCATCTTTTATTTTGATATAAAGATCAGGCAATTGGTCTGCAAAAGATGAGTACCACCAGGTTTGAGCAACCGCCACTATAGAAAATGAGTTTAATACGGGAAGGCCATTAAATGAAGATGAATTGTTTGTGAAGTCAGCTGAGCCAGTGAAACCGCTGCTTGATAAGCCTGATGAATTACTGGCATCGTAAGTTTCTATTTTACGCCCAGATTCCCTTAATCTAAAACCACCACTGGTATAGTTGTCTATTGTTATTGATTGGCTTCCACTGTACAATGTTTGGCCTGTGCCCGAAGCATCAGCATGAGCTATTAAATTAACTTTATTTAAAACGTTACTTGTTTGTGCATCGACATATACATTGCACATTACAAATGGTTTATACGAGTCTATTCTGACTTTCAACGCAAGCTTTGTAATTTTACCCTCAATACTGTTGAACCTGGTAATAACTGTTTCAATTGGATAGGCATTTATTAAATCATGAACGTTTAAATGTTTTTTTGCAATAGCAAGAGCCTGATCATTTGTAACTTTCTGAATTGTTTCTAAATTTTCAAATTCTGCGATTTGCCCATTGATGGTACTTATTTTATCGCTTTTAGAATGAAGCATTATAAAAGCACCTTCAACTTTAAACCCTTTGTAATATTGTTGGAGGTATGTATGTGTGATGCCTAATTCATCCTTTCTTTCTGAAGTTTGTAAAAACTTATGGTCTCCCGTCAAATTAAACCATAACTGCAAATTGTTAACTGCAAATTCTTTTGTACAACTATATTTTTCAATATTGCTAAAAAATGATCCATTCGTAATTTCAATTCTTGGCTTTGATTTCTGAGTTTCATCCATTGCAATACCCATCAATGGGCGTATGGTTTTACTTTTAACATTGGAAATTTTGCTTTGGAAAGGATTCTCAAAGATTGAAGTAAACTGTTTAGTTTGTTGTGCATTTAAAATCAATGCTATGCTTAAGGTGCAAACTAGGCAGATTGATCTAATTATGTTATTTGACATTTTGTGTTTGTTTAGTGTTTGTTAATAGTTCATTATAAAGTTCAACAACTCTTTTATCAACTGCTGTTGAAGCATCAGCCCAGAGAATTCTATTTGTTTTGTCCTCTGTTTTTATCTCAAGAAATGAATACATGTTACCTGGTTTATTGTAATCTATATTTATCAATTCTTTGGCCTGTTTAAAAAGTTTCAAGGTTGTTTTTGAATCAATCTTATTGATTTCTGTTCCTTTTTCAAAAAGTTTACCTTTAGAGGTCAGCTTATAGGATTTTACTTCGCCTGTAAATCCGCCTCCATGCCCAAAGCTTATTTCTTCAACTCCTGTTTTATCCACTAACCTATTTGGTGCACAAGCACTCATTAATATCAAAAATAGTAGACTATATAGTTTCATCATTTTGCGTTAAATATTTTCATGGAATATAGGTTAAAAAAAGCAAATAATTTTAATTTTTTTTCAGTTTACCGTTTTTACCAAACCCATAAATATAAAGATTCTGATATTGTGAGTCATTCAAAAGCATTAAAGTCACCGTGAACGGTGCCTGCCTTTTCTTACGAAAAGGCTTTAATGCGAGTGATCCCGAAGGGAGTGATATTATATATGTTAACAATTGAAATAAATATAAAAC
>JBIKPR010000123.1:0-3880 GCA_044357345.1 Bacteroidia bacterium | reverse complement strand
GAACAGGCTGATGAAATGCTTAAAAAGGCCAGCGATTTTTCTTTTTTTATCGACAAGGATAATTTAAGCAAATTGATGCCTCCCATATTTATGGCGGTTGGAATTATTGTGGTGTATATCGCACTTTCGCATTTTCATGTAAAGAGCTTGAGAGAGAAGGAAGAGTTAAAAAACGAACTGACTGAATTGCGTTCTGAGTACATCAGTGTTAAAAGCAGTTTGATGAAACAGAGCAATCAAAGTAGCGTAGCGAAACGCTTGAGTTTGGAAGGTATTAAAGAGTTGCGCACTCCGCCATTGATTATAGAGAAAGACAATAAAAAGTGAATTTAAAGAAAGCCATATTGCTCAGATCGTGGATTGCCTTTTTTATGGTGATTCTTTTGGCATGTGCTGTTATTTGGCAGATTGTTGACTTGCAATTTACTCAAAAGGAAAAATACAATGCCATCAGTTTGGCGCAAAGCACCAAATGGAGAGAAATTCAAGCATCAAGGGGAAATATTTATGCAGAAGATGGAAGCTTATTGGCCACCAGTATTCCTAAATATGAATTGCGATTGGACACAAAAGTGGAGACCATTACCAATGAGTTTTTTAATTCCAATGTGGATATTTTAGCCAATAATTTGGCCCTCAAGTTTAGCGACCGCAATGCAATGGAATGGCGCAATTATTTGGTAGAGGCAAGAAGAAGAGGTGAGCGTTATTTATTGATTAACCGAGATGTTGATTATATGACGGTTAAGGATATGGAAACCTGGCCAATATTTAGTCTAGGAAAATACAAAGGTGGTTTTATTAAAATTGAAAAATTTAAACGCGAAATACCTTTTGGTTATTTGGCGATGAGAAGCATAGGTTATACCAACCAATCGGGTACAAAAATCGGATTAGAAGGTTCTTACGATTCAATGCTATCGGGTACAGTAGGCAAACGATTAGAACAAAGAATTTATGGCGGGGTTTGGAAGCCAGTTGACAACAGCTCAGAAATGGAGCCTCGCAATGGTTTTGATGTTTACACCACCATAGATATCAATATCCAAGACGTGGCAGAAAATGCACTTCATCAGTGTCTGTTGGCCAACCAAGCATCACATGGATGTGCTATTTTAATGGAAGTAAAAACCGGAGCTGTCAAAGCCATTGCCAATTTAAAACGCAATGCAGACAACACCTGCAGTGAAGCTGAGAATTATGCGGTGAATGAATTTAGCGATCCTGGAAGTACCTTTAAATTAATAAGTGCTTTGGCCCTTTTGGAAAGTAAGAGCATTAAATTAGAAGACACCATTGATATCGAATGGGGGGCAACCACATTTGGTGATTTAAAAATGGTGGATGCACATGGTTCTCCTTATAAAAAGATAAATTTCCAATACGCATTCGAAAATTCAAGCAATGTTGGAATTGCCAAGTCGGTTCAAAAATATTTCAAAAACAGACCCGAGGCATTTTTACAATATGCTTTCAATTTGGGCTTAAACAAACCTTTGTCTTTCGACATCAAATCGACTAGAAAACCATTGTTAAAAAACACCAAGGATAAGACTTGGAGCTCAGCCACTTCATTGCCTTTTATGAGCATCGGTTATGAAATGGAATTAAGTGCACTGCAGATATTATCAGTTTACAATACCATAGCCAATAATGGAACCATGGTGAAGCCATATATGGTTAGTGAGGTAAAAGAATTTGGTAAGATTATTCAAAAAAATGAAACCAGTATCTTAAATGAAAAAATTTGCAGCATAGAAACCATTAAACTGCTTAAGAAATTATTGGAAGGTGTGGTTGAAAACGGCACAGGAAATAAGTTAAAGGGCTTGGCTTATAAAGTAGCGGGAAAAACAGGTACTGCACAAAAGGCTTCAAGCAATGGATACGATAAGAATGCGCACAAGGCTTCATTTGTAGGATACTTTCCTGCAGACAATCCGAAGTACAGTTGCATCGTGGTAATAAACGATCCAACTGCAGGTGATTATTTTGGCGGTTCGGTTGCCGGTCCTGTGTTTAGAGAAATTGCCGACAAGGTATTTAGTACCAATATTTCTTTACACAAACCGATTAAGCGATTGGCAACGCCTTCGATGCCAAAAGTAAAAAATGGCAATAGAAGCGATATAAAGTTTGTGTTAAACCACATTGGAATCAGCAGCCATCAAATTATTGGTTCTGCTGAGTCGGAATATGTTAGAAGTTCAGCAAGTATTCAATCATTGAATTTGAAAGAAATTCCTACCGATGTGAATTTGATTCCTGATGTGGTAGGCATGGGTTTGAAGGATGCTGTTTATTTATTAGAAAACCGGGGTGTTAAAGTAATCGTTGAGGGTTATGGAAGTATTCGTTTTCAATCCATCCCAGCGGGCACACGAACACGCAAGGGGAATATTATTTATTTGAGATTAAATCCATGAGTAAGTGCCTAAACGATATCGCCCAATATTCAGGTATTAAAGAAATACTAGGCTCAACCAATGTTTTGGTAAAAAGCTTGGTTTTGGATTCGCGTCAAGTAAGCAAAGATGCTATGTTTTTTGCAGTGAAGGGAACAACTATTGATGCCCATCAATTTATTCCTAAGGCGATTGCAGATGGCGCTAGTGCAATAGTCTGTAGCGAATTGCCAAAGGATGTACAAGAAAATGTAACATATGTTTTGGTTGATGATGTGCAACAATCAGTGGGCTATTTTGCCTCTGCGTTTTACGAATTGCCTTCAAATAAAATGACTTTAGTGGGTGTAACAGGTACCAATGGAAAGACCAGCACCTGTACCATGTTGTACAATTTGTTTACCTCATTGGGACATACCTGTGGACTTGTTAGTACGGTTGAATATATTATTGGAAAAACAACCTATACCAGCACCCATACAACACCCGATCCAATCCGCTTAAATGCTTTGATGGATGAAATGGTTCAGGCCGGTTGTGCTTATTGTTTTATGGAAGTGAGTTCACATGCTGTGGTGCAAGGAAGAATTAACGGATTGCATTTCGCCGGTGGTGTTTTTACAAACATAACCCACGACCATTTAGACTACCACGGAACTTTTGACAATTATATCAAAGCAAAGAAAAAGTTTTTTGATCAATTGCCCGAAGATGCCTTTGCATTGACCAATAAAGACGACCGCAATGGTCAAGTTATGTTGCAAAATTCTCCTGCTCCAAGGTACACTTATGCCATGCAATCTGCAGCAGATTTTACCTGTAAAATATTGGAGAGTGATTTTGAAGGACTCTTGTTAAAAATAGAATCTGAAGAAACTTGGTTTGCCCTCATTGGGAAATTTAATGCATACAATTTATTGGCTGTTTATGCCACTGCATTTTTATTGGGAATCGACCGTTTTGAAATACTTACCCATTTGTCAAAACAAGGCCGTGTAAATGGAAGATTTGAGGTGTATAGGAGTCCAAAGGGTATTATTGGTATTGTTGATTATGCGCACACCCCTGATGCATTGGATAATGTATTGAGCACGATTCAGCATATAAGAACTGGCAACGAGCAGCTTTTAAGTATAGCAGGTTGCGGTGGCAATAGAGACAAAGGGAAAAGACCAGTGATGGGAAAAGTTGCTGCGCGTATGAGTGATAAAGTAATATTTACAAGTGACAATCCGAGAAATGAAGACCCGAATGCAATAATTGAAGACATGCAGAGCGGTGTTGATCCTTTGGATTATAAAAAGGTTTTAAAAATTACAGACCGCAAGGAGGCCATCAAAACGGCAGTAATGTTGAGTAAACCCAAAGACATTATTTTATTGGCAGGAAAAGGCCACGAAACATACCAAGACATTAACGGCATCAAACATCCATTTGATGACAGACAAATATTAATCGACATTTTTAAAGAGAAT
>JBIKPR010000067.1:0-13560 GCA_044357345.1 Bacteroidia bacterium | reverse complement strand
CTATCCCCTAGATTCATCCCGTAGCGTGACGGAACGACCTGCCCTCTGTCGTATTCGCGGCTTTGAGCGAATTCTGACATGGGGAGTTTAGTCTCTGCTACTGGGACCCTATCCCGATAGCTATCGGGACCTAAACCCTACTCTCCGTTTTCTAACTTTTTTAAAGTAAGTTTGCGTGCCTAATGTTTGCCGATAAATCCTTTGCATTTTTAAAAGATTTCCGTTTCTGGATTGTTTTGTTTTTCATTGCAAGGCTTTATGGTATCTGGTTTCCGCCCATTGACATTTCTCATAACTGGCGACAAACCACCGTAACCATGGTGGCCCGTAATTTTTTAGAAATTAATCCCAATCCTTTTTATCCTCGACTTGATATTTCTGGCGAACTAAGCGGTATTACCGGCATGGAATTTCCTTTACTCAATTACCTGTCTTACCTTTTATCTCTTGTATTTGGCTACCAACATTGGTACGGACGCCTTATTGTGCTAATCGTTTCTAGCTTCGGACTCTTCTATTTTTACAAATTGGTTAAATCCTATTTTGAAGCTAAAGTAGCATTTAATGCAAGCATTGTTTTGTTGTTTTCAATTTGGTTTACCTACTCCCGAAAAATAATGCCCGATACGTTTTCATTGTCTCTGATTTTGTTTGCGCTCTGGCATGCTTTGGAATATTTCAAATCGCTTAAACTTAAAAACCTTTCGCTCTACCTCTTGTTTCTTGCCCTTGGAACCTTAAGCAAAATGCCTTCGGCTTATTTGTTAATTCTTTTGATACACCCGTTTCTCAACCGTTCTCTAGTACTTAAAAACAAAGCCATATTTGCAGTTTCTTCAATTATTACTTTATCGGTTTGCATGACTTGGTATTACCTTTGGGTACCTTACCTAAACGAGACCTATAAACTCAAACATTTTTTCATGGGTAAGAGCATGCGCATAGGAGCTACTGAACTATGGCAGCACATGGACCAAGCGCTGAATAAATTTTACGAAGTGGCTCTAAAATTCATAGCATTTGCTTTCCTATTGTTTGGTTTGTTCATGGCCTTTAAAAACAAGAATAAAATCATTTTCTATATACTAGGCTTGGGATTCATAGGTTTTTTACCCATCATGGTTAAAGGTGGTTTTACCTTTTACCACCACTCCTATTACATTATTCCTTTTGTGCCTATAATGGCATTGGTGAGTGGGTATGGCATAGCCGAAATCAAAAACAATATTGCCAGCAAAGTGGTATTGGTTTGCATTGGAATTGAAGGATGCCTTAACCATATTGACGATTTCGTGCTGCGCGAAAACTACAAACCCATCCTCACTCTAGAGTCGGCGATGGACAAGGTAAGCAAGCCCAATGAACTCACTTTAATTAACAGTGGCGCCTACCCTACCCCTTTGTATTTCGCACACCGAAAAGGTTGGGTAGCTTTTAATGAGCAATTGCAGAGACCTGAATACATCGACTCATTGGTTCATTTAGGGCTTAAACACATTGTGGTGATGAAGCATGTTTTTGGTGATGATATTGTTTTGCCATACCAAGAAGTCTACAACGATTCTGCATTCAGAATTTACAATTGTGGATTAAAAAAAGATTAGGTCTGTTTATCCCTCGATAAATAAGAGTGCTAGACGAATTTCGTCAAAACTCAATCCCCCCTTTAATTCGTTGTGAATGGGACTCAAAGCCAACTTTTCTGCTTTTTGTCCGCTTTTATGGCTTAATTTTTCAATCGCATCTTCAACCATTTTCAAATGCGCTTTTTCGGGTTTTAAGTGTGTAAAATCCAAATCTTCGTGACTTACCTTAAGTTTTGTTAAATGGCTCAATATGGTATTGGCACTTATCCCTCTATGGGCGGCAATACTTTCAATACTTAGCCCTTTGGCTACCAATTCGGCCGTTTCTTCATAGGTATTGCCTTTTGCCACTTTGGCTTTGTTCTTGCCTTTCTTGGACTTTTTACTATAGGTTTCCGAAATGGCTTTTGCGTATGGCACTCCCCCACAGGTTTCCACAAACAAATCCCAACGTTTTTCCAATTCATCTTTGGGCCAACGTTCATCGGCTTGGGTAGACAATTCTCTAAACCGTTTATCCGCCTTCAAAGCCAATGAATCTACTTGCAAGGCCATGCTGTTAAATCCTTCGAGGTATAAATGTTCAAGATCGCGCAATCGACTTAAAGCCACATAGCCTTGGCCTTTTTCGAAGGTCTTACCCAAATCTACAATGGCTTCATCGAGGGTCATACCTTGGCTTTTGTGAATAGTAATGGCCCAAGCCAAACGCAAAGGCACCTGTTTGAAGGACGCCAACGATTTGCCTTTATCGTCTTGAATACTCCAATCTTCAGGCTCGGCCAGAATTTTCATCCCTGATTTTATTTTCACCCAAGGGAAACCCTTGTCGTTAAACCCCGTAATTTCTCCTGTTGTACCATTCATATAACCCTTGTCGTAGTTGTTTTTAATAAACATTACTCGGGCTCCTTTTCGCAATTCTAAATTTTCGTCGGTTAATATCGATTTGCGCAACATGTCTTTTAAAGCATCGCTGCCTTTTAGTTCGGCTTTAAACAATTTGGCTTCATCTGGCAGTTGTTTAAGATAGTCGCTGTTCAGTCTATCTACATCATAGTTGTGTGTATACAAGCGCGTGAGCAATGAACTGTCTTTGGCTTTCCTTTGCATGCTCGACTCCAAAGCTTTGAGCTCTTCACCTTCAGGATGGCCGCTGCGCATGCTGTTCAATATTTTATTTAAATCATTGTCAGACTGACGGTGTTGCTCACTAATATAACAAATACTTGGTTCGGCTTCTTGCCAAGCTTTAGACATAAAAGCAAATTTGTCTTTGGGCTCTTCAAACGGTTTGCCCACCGGAGGCAACTGAAAAAAATCGCCTGAAAACACCACTTGAATACCGCCAAAAGCGAGGTGGTTGTTTTTAAAACTTTTAAGCACCAGGTTCACCAAGTCGAGCTGCTGACGGTGCAGCATGGAGATTTCGTCGATAATTAAAACCTGTGCATCTTCAAGTTTATCGCTTAGATACTTCTTTTCGCGCATGGCTGCAATATCTTTGGGCGCGAGGGCATCTTTAACCCCAATGCCCGACCAAGCGTGAATGGTCATGCCATTCATATGGGTTGCTGCAATACCCGTGGAAGCCGTTACTGCAACGGGCACCCCACAGGTCTTTAAATAATCGATGTACTGATTGAGTACGTAAGTTTTACCAGCACCGGCAGATCCGGTTAAGAATACGTTCTTGCCTGACTTTAAAATCGCCAGGGCTTTATCTTGCGTCATCATAGTTTACCATAAATTTACGAATTAATTATGATTTACTATGATTCTTTCTGAATAAATTCCGGTTTCGTTAATAAATTGAATAAAATAAGCGCCATTGCTGTAATTGCTGGTGTTGATCTCATTAAGACCCTCTTCAACATTTATGGTTTCGATAACTCTTCCGTAAGCATCTAATACTTGAACCATACCTTTTGAAAATGCATTAATGTTCAGCACTTCGTTTGCTGGATTCGGATACGAAACAAAAATATTGCTGTGAGAAAGGCTGTAAACTGAAGAGCCATTTACTTTGATGTAATCTACTTTGGTCAAAGTGTTGCTTCCTTCAGTATTGCTCGCTATTAAAGTTATTGTAAAGTTATTGCCGTTGGTGAATTTAACATTTGGAATCTTACTTGTAGAATCGGTTCCATTCATCCAAATAAAATTACCAGGAGTAATTCTCCATTTCCAAGCTGTTGGTGTATTGGTTGACAAGTCAATCAAACTGATCACTTCGTTGGTCACTGGATTGGTTTTAGTTGCAGCAAAGTCAACCACAGGTGGCGCAGTTACAGCGCTGATAACAATATGGTTGCTTTTTAACAATGAGTCGGCGCCCGATTGGTTGCTCACCCAAAGTTTAACTGAATAAGTACCCGTTTGAGAGAACGAAATATACACAACACTGTCTGTTAGTTTGGTGCTGTTTAACAAGGAATAAGTCATTGGGCTGATCGTCCATTTAAACGTTTTAGGGCTGTTGGTGCTTGTATTGGTTAATATTACAGTTTGACCTTTGGTTGCCGAAGTTGTAGAAACTCTAAAATTACAAACAGGACGGGCATTTGGACTTATGCTTCTTACCACATTGTTTCCCATATCAACCACATACAACATGTTCAATTTTGGGTGGTAAACGATGCCTGTAATGTCTTCAAACCTTGCAGCGTTTCCATCAGCATTAACATAACCTTGTTGTGAATTGCTTCCAACATAAATGCTTAACAAACTGCTTTCATAGCGCTTTACACATAAAGACTCCGCTATGTACAAAACAGAACCTACTTTGCATAGGTCTTTCGGTCCGAACAAACCACTGGTAATTAAATCGGTAACAGCAAATGTAGAAAGGTTGATTTTTCTAATCGCATTGTTGCCATAGTCAGCAACCAATAAATCGTTGCCATCAATAAACACATTGTATGGAGCAGCAAAACGCGCCGCTGAGCCTGTGCCATTGGTGTTGCCAGAAGTTCCAGACAAACCAGCTATTGTTGTTACATTTCCTCCTGATATTTTACGGATTACGTGGTTGTTTCTATCGGCTACATACATATCGCCATTGGCGGCAACTGCAATACCTGTAGGTCCGTTAAATTTGGCTGAAGCTTTTGCTCCGTCAAGGAAAGCACCATTTAACAATTTAACTCCGGCAAATGTTGTAACCACTTGTTGGGTTGGGTTGTTGATGTAGCGTTCCACTTTTCTGATTTGGTTGTTGTCCAAATCAGCCACCATCATTTCATTGGTGTTTGGGTTGATAGACAAACCGGCAGGACGAGAAAAACGAGCTTGTGAACCAGCAAAATCTTTGCTATCAGCCGCACCAGGATCAGTTGGATCGAGGGAATAACCAGCGGCTAAAAAAGCAGTATTGCCTTGAATCCAAAAAATATTATGCTCATTGGAAACATACAACCTACCAGCTGTATCAACTTCAATGCCCATAGGGGCTGAAAATAGAACAGAATCTTTATGGTTGTTTCTATAACCTGTAAAACTGTCGCTGCCCGTGTATTGCATACCGGCATGTGTTTTCACTGTTTGCGCAAACACACCTGCGCATAAATTCAATGTCAAGAGACAAAGTAATGTATTCTTCATGAAAAAATTAAATGTTTGAAATCGCAGAAGCAATGTTTTGCTCCATAGTATCTTGAACGTTGGCATAGTCTCTACCAACAAATGCATTACCAGTCATAGCCTCGAACAATTCTGTATAACGTGCAGTTACACTTTGAACGAACTCATCGGTCATTTCAGGGATTAATTCTCCTTCTAAGCCTTGGAAACCTCCTGCCATCAGCCATTCTCTTACGAATTCTTTTGACAATTGTTTTTGTGGTTCTCCTGCTTTTTGCAATTTGGCATATGTATCCAAATAGAAGAAACGGCTAGAATCTGGTGTGTGCAATTCATCAATTAAAATTAATTTCTTGTCGTGCATACCGAATTCGTATTTGGTATCTACTAAAATTAAGCTTCTTTCTGCTGCCATATCAACACCTCTTTGGTATAATTTATGCGCAGTATCGGCCATTTGCTCAATTATTTTCTTGCTGCAAATTTTTCTTGAAATGATGTCTTCAATGCTCACATCTTCGTCGTGACCATCTTGACTTTTGGTTGCAGGGGTGATTAATGGTTCAGGGAATTTATCATTCTCTTTCAATCCATCAGGCATACGAACACCACATATCATGCGTTCGCCTGTTTTATATATGCGCCAAGCATGTCCACATAAGTATCCGCGAACAACGATTTCAATCGGAATAGCATCACATTTGATACCTAAAGTGATGTTAGGATCTGGAACCGACAGTTTCCAATTTGGAATAATGTCTTTGGTTGCATCCAAAAAGAAGGCTGCCAATTGGGTTAAAACCTCACCTTTGTGCGGAATAGCACGGGGAAGAACATGGTCGAATGCTGATATTCTATCGCAAGCCACCATCGCAATATAGGTGTCTCTTATAGTGTAAACATCTCTAACTTTCCCTCTGTAAAATGCGGTCTGGTCCTTAACGAAGAAGTTCGTCGCCATTAAACCTTTCTCAACTTTTATAGCCATTGTTTGTGTCAAATTTTTCTGAAAATAAAAAACAAAAATACGATTTTTATGAAGGAATCAAACCATTTTTGTTAACAGAGGCGTAGGTGCAAGAGCAAGAAGCAAGGGCGAGGCAGAGTACAAATGATGTTAAAGCATTGATATAACAAGGTGAAAAATGATTTTTTAAACAAAACGCAATTATTGAAAAACTGTAGAATTTAGTTGACAATGGGAGTGAAACAGCAACAGCAAGAGGGCTGAGTTAAGTCGAAATACCAACAACCATCGAAACAATGAAGCATTTCCGACTGCCTCGCTCTTGCTACTCCCTCCGGTCGTGAAATCACTACACTTCGTTCCGTTAAGTTCTTGCTCTTGCTGTAGCCTCCCGGCTACGACTCGTATGCTTTAATAATATCCTTCACCAACCTGTGTCTCACCACATCGTCGACGTTCAAAACCACCATGCTGATGCCATTTATTTTTTCTAAAATGCGGGTGGCCTTTAACAAACCTGAAGTTTGCTTGGCGGGTAAGTCAACCTGACTTAAATCGCCTGTTATAATCAACTTCGCATTTGGACCCATTCTGGTTAAGAACATCTTGATTTGCAAATCAGTAGTGTTCTGCGCCTCGTCCAAAATAACAAAGCAATTGTCTAAGGTCCTTCCGCGCATAAAAGCCAATGGCGCTACTTCAATGGTGCGGTTTTCCAAATACAACTTCAATTTATCTGGCGGTATCATATCGTCCAAGGCATCGTACAATGGTCTTAAATACGGGTCAATCTTTTCTTTCAAATCGCCCGGCAAAAAGCCCAAACTCTCGCCAGCTTCAACGGCAGGACGGGTTAATATAATGCGTTTTATCTCTTTGTTTTTGAGTGCTTTAACTGCAACAGCTACCGCCGTATAGGTCTTACCAGTACCAGCAGGTCCAAGGGCAAAAACAATATCGTTCTTTGCAATTTCCTTAACCAAGCGGATTTGGTTGGCCGTTCGGGCTTTAATCGGCTTGCCATTGTTGCCAAACAAAATGGTGTTGTTGTCGGCATCGGTGTTGTTGTTCAGAGATTCTTCTACATTACTTACACCCGCACCAAATATTTCTCTAACCAAGGAGTCATTGAGTTCACGACCTTTCTCGATTAGACTGACATATTGCGCGAATTTTTGCAAAAGTGAATCGACCTCCGATTCTTCTCCAATGGCCTTTAGCTCGTTGCCTCGGGCTACAATTCTCAATTTGGGAAAATTATGTTTAATCTTTTCAAGATAAACATTGTTGGCACCATAGGCTTCCAAGGGGTGCAGATCTTCAATTAAATAACTTTTTTCAGACAATGCGTAATTACTTTTTTTTAATGACGAATAAGTGGATATTTTTGCCAACGAATATACAAAATTTTGGCAGCGATTTTATTGATATCAGATTTACAAAACGATTCTTACAAAATAGGCATTTTGAAGTCGGAAATTTACACCCAATTTCCCGGTGATTTAATCATCGATATTACCCACAGCATCCGACTCAACAACACCATCGAAGCCGCCTTTGTTTGCAAGCAATTACCCGAAAATATCAAAGGGGGAAATGTTTACCTAAACCTGGTTGGTTCTAAGAAAGATTTGGTGGCCTATATTCATCAAAAAAATTTGTATATTTTCCCCAACAACGGACTCATTGGTATGGTTTTCGAAACATTAAATCAAGATGAAATTTACATGGTTCCGAGCAGCGAGTACCTAAATTGTATTGAAGCATTCAAAAAAAACAAAATGAGTACGCTCAACAAAGCAGGTGTTCATTTGAAATTAAGCTACAACAAATCTGTACAAATTAATGGCGACATTGCCTTTGCTGAATGCATTTTTATTGATGCACTTGGAAATTGCTATTTCAATTTGACGGAAACACAATTCAATGAATTTATTGGGAATTCCGAATTCAAAATCCGAATGCAGCATTACCTTGGCCAATCGTTTAACCGCATTGGAAAACACATTACCGATGTCATTCCCGGCTCTGCCATCATAACCTTTAGCCGCAATGGTTACCTTTGTTTGCAAATCAATATGGGCAATGCCAAACAATTGTTCAGAATTAAAGACGACACCAAAATTATTATAGAAAGACAATGATACAGCGTATTGTAAAAATGACCTTCAGAGCCGATGAAGTGGATAATTTCCTAAATCTTTTTGAAAAAGTAAAACACAAAATCCGCGGTCGTGAAGGTTGCTCCGGCCTTACGCTTCTTGCCGACATCAACCACAAGAACATTCTTTTCACTTATAGCTTTTGGCAGTCGGAAGACAATCTTAATGCCTACCGCGACTCAGAACTTTTTGCCAGCACTTGGCGCGACACCAAAAGTAAATTTGCATCCAAAGCCGAGGCTTGGAGCGTTCAAGTTCAAAGTGAAACCCTTTAACAATAAATCAAGCTACCCTAGAGTTTATAATTCATCCATGAAAAACTTCGCACTACTTCTTACCTGCTTTTTTGCTTTGAGCAGCATGGCCCAAATTTCCAATTTTACAAAAGCGGAAAAAGCTTTTGCAGGAGGCAATCTCAAAGGTGCCAATAAATTATTAGACAAATGTCTTGAGCACAAAGACACCAAAAATGCCCCAGATGTTCTTTTGCTAAAATCAAAAGTCATGTTGGCCATTTCCAAAGACCCTAGCCTCTTCGACAAATACCCCGCGGCAATTAAAGATGCACTGAAATTTGCAGAAAAAGCTGTGGAAGTGAGTAAGAACAAGAACAACGACCATGCCTTTAAAATGGCAAACTTCGATTACCTATACAGCTTGGTTCGTCTTAGCAACAAAGAAGCCATTGAATCGTACAACTTAAAAAAATACGCCAAGGCTCTGCCATTGTTTAAACGCAGTATGTACTTTGCCCTCGATACCCAATCGATGGTATTGGCGGCAGATTGTTATTGGAACCTCGATCAAAAATCGGAAGCCGTGCCTTTGTTTAAAAAATCTGCCGACATGATTTATGCCGCAGTGCTCGACAGCAACTCACGTTTGTTCGGCTACCACAAAGAGCCTTTCCGCAAATTGTGCAAATACTATATGGACCTTCAAGCCTACGATTCAGCCTATGTGGTGGTGAAAAACGGCCGTGAAATACTGCCCAACGACGCCATACTTAACGACTACACCTATGTGTTGATGCGCTATACCCTCGACCAAATTCCGCCAAGTGAAGATTACCTTACTGCCGTTGAACGCGGGTTGAAAGACTTCCCCAGCGACTCCTTCCTCAACCACCGCGAAAACTCTATTTATATTTTCTTGCTCAATGGCCTTGCAACGAGCAACGATCAAGCGCAGTTTGATGTGCTGATGGACAAATACGCCAAGAGCAAAACCAACAAAGCAAAGTCGAAACAACTCAGCAACATTCAGAAAATCGACATTTTTGCTGGCATGGATTGGAACACATTTTTACCCAAAATCCGCTATTACTTTAAAGACCTCGGCCTTAAAGAAGCCACCTACGCCACTTGGTACTACGAAGTAAGCTATAAATTCAAGGAACGTCAAGCCCATTTCGCAGACCAACACGAAACCTTAGATTACAATGCTTTGTTGCGCGCTGAAAAAAACATACAATGTGCCGAATACCTTTTCGAACGCCACATTGCACTTAATCCTAAAGAGCTCAAAACCATTAAGACCAGAGCCGATTACACTTCAGCAGCCAATAAAACCAGCAGCACGTATTACGATTTATTGCCTTTAATCCATTTGAACGAAACAGCCGCTAAGGACTTCCCTAAGCTACTAGAGTTTTCTCCCATGGCAAGAACCTACCGTTTGCGTTTAATAGGAGAAGCGGCCGATTCGGGCGACTTCAAATTG
This sequence comes from Bacteroidia bacterium, assembly GCA_044357345.1. GTDB lineage: Bacteria > Bacteroidota > Bacteroidia > NS11-12g > UBA955 > JABMMZ01. The sequence continues at coordinate 3,541 of JBIKPR010000067.1, read as the reverse complement.
GCCCGCGAAATTTGGGTACAAACCCGCAAGCAAACCAATGTAAATGCCGCCCATTTTGAAATGCCTAAAGCCAATGCAGATGTATTGAAACTGGAAGACCTATGGCGCAAAATAGTAGAAAACGATTTTAAAATCAATTACTTCGGAAGCCGCGTGAACCCTAAGGGCAAAAACGAAACAGGCGTTCCTGAATACGCTTGGAATGGTTATGCCGATTCGTGCATGGAAGGCAGCATGCCAGCCGAGGTGATGCAAAGAGCCGAGCGACGCATCAACTATTTCAGACGCATGGCTGGTTTGAGCGAAGAAATTGTATTAACGGTTCAAGACAATGAATACTGCATGTATGCAGCACTCATGTGCGAAGCCAACCGCAGCATGAGCCATACCCCAAGCGAAGGCTGGCGTTGTTACATCCCAGCTGGTTTTGACGCCCTTAAAAACTCAATCCTATCAAAAGACGGCAACCCATGTATAGCGGTTACCGCAGCTATGGGACAAAACCATGCCAGCGTGGGCAACCGCCGTTGGTTGTTGTACCCAAAAGCGCAATACATGGGCATAGGCACAGCCAAGTCGTACACCGCCATAAAGGCTGTTGACCAAAGCAGAACCGTTGATACCTCAAAATACAAAAACCAATACATTGCCTGGCCACCAGCCCGCGAATGCCCGCGCATGTTGATCTTCAAAAAATGGAGTTTCTCAATAGACCGCAACCTTGAAGGTGCAACAGTAAGTATGCACGACCAATTGCGCAACAACATACCTGTAAAACTAGAAGCCATTAACAACGGCTACGGCCTCAACACCTTGGTGTGGGAGCCAGAAATCAACAGCAGCACCATTGCCACCGAAACCATATTGACGGTAACCGTAACACTGAAAGATGGAAAGGTTTGGGAGTATGAGGTTATGATACTTTAGGGGTTAGCGTCTAGGGTTTAGTTTGGTTTCGAATTCGAGAGAATTATTCCGTTTATGAAATATCCTAATAGCACAGAAAAAAGACTTTAATATCCACATTAATTCCCTTTACCGTAAAAACCGCATTCTCTCCCACTCTCATATAAATCCCGTACCGTGCGAGTGAAAGGAGCTCTGGTACTGGGATCACTCTCATCTCCATGGCGCCCCTACGGCCGGGCTTTTCGCTATTATCTTGCGCAAGAAATAAAAACGTTGAACAAATCAAAAAGTAAGAATGGGTTTCAATGCAAACCTAGAAGCGCAAGGATAGCCCCTTCAATCCCTGGCGCGGATTGGGGTTTAAACTGTTAGTCCTAAATCTAGAAACTATCCGTGAGGTAATTATAAATACCTTCTTCGACAGGGTGGTTGATGTCCATAGTAAATGAAACAATAGGAACTTTTTTCTGATCATCCATTACTCCTTCTATAATTGCGTCTTGTCTCGGAATTACATCACCAATATAATAAAAATCACTTCCTTCATCATTGCTTTTTTGAACAAACAAAAGCAGGCGAATTACATTATTATGATGAATAATAGGTTGCAAATCAGAACTTAATTCATGCCTATTTGACCGAGATATCCATTGAAATTCTGAGTTATTCAAAAATTTATCATTATATTTTGTAGATTCTGAAATGCTCTCATCTTTCTTATAAGTCACAAACAAAGGACAAGTTTCAAATTTTGTCCTGTAGCCATAAATTGTGGAATCTTCATTCTCCAACCAATTTAATATTCTGCAAACATCTTTTCTTGAATATTTTAAATTATAAATAAACCCTTTGTTAAATTTATCGATATCAAAATCCTTTTTATAGGTATGAATTGAATAATTTAAATTATCCATTAAATACTCTTTAAAAATTGAATTATTAAGAGCTGAATAAAATTCTTCTGTAAAACTCAATGCATTTTCATTCGCAGATAAGATTGCTTGTGGTTTCTTGACAAACTCGAAATTAATGTTACGTATACAAGATTGAAAAGTTTGAAATGTAACATCATACCCATATTCCACTTTAATTTTGGTTTGAAGTTCTTCAAAAGAGATTTTACTATTGAGAATTAAATATTTAACGATATAGGATTCTTCTAGCCTTTTAGCATTGTTAATTTCACTTGAAAACAACTCTAAAAGTTTTATCTCATTTGGATTCAAGGCTCCAATTAATGAGGTTTCAAGTGATTGAACAAAGTTAAAAAAAGACTTAAATTTTTGAACATATAAATATGGATCTCGAGAACCATGTTCAATAAAATCCATCATCATAGGAACTCTTCCAATTTTAAACTTTAACAATTTAAAATCATTTTCAAGATCTCTCTGTAATTGAACCCTTGCATTATCTATAGATTTAAATATTCTTTCTTTAGATATCTTATCAAAGTTTATGGTTGACTCTCCTGGAATAAAATTATTACCAGAGACCATTAGCTTTCTTAATTTATCTTTATTGTAAGATGTGTCTCCAAATAACGCAATTGGCACTAAATAATTATTGTTAAAATTTCCTATAAAATCAATTACGGTTAAATATTCTTTGTTTTCTGATTTCCTTAAACCCCTACCCAATTGTTGAACAAAAACAATTGCCGATTGAGTGGGTCTTAGCATTATTACTTGATTTACCTTGGGTATATCTATACCCTCGTTGAAAATATCTACAGTAAATATATAATCCAGTTTCTCTTCAAGATTTTCGGATTCTAGTTTTAAAATTGCTTCTTCTCTTTCTTGTATACTATTTTCAGACAGTAAAGCTTTGGCCCTAAAACCTCTTTGAGTAAATTTTTCAGACAAGGCAAGACAATCTTCTTTTCTTCTACAGAAAACCAAACCTCTTACTTCACCCGAATCACAGCTATATTTTTGAGAAGCTTCTATAATGTGTTTGACACGTTCATCTGAAACTAGAGAATTAAAATCGTAGTTTTCATCTATCACATGATCATTGATAGAGATATCTGAAATTCCATAATAATGAAAAGGACAAAGCATATCTTCTTCCAATGCTCTATGCAATCTTATCTCAGAGGCAATATTGTAATCAAATAACTTGAAAATATTAAGTTCATCTGTTCTTTCTGGAGTAGCAGTCATTCCAAGTAAGAACTTTGGCTTAAAATAATTAAATATACTTTTATAAGAATTCGCTGCGGCGTGATGCGTTTCGTCAACTACAATATAATCAAACTCATCTGCTTTAAACTTTGATAAATGTTCTTCTTTGGATAACGTTTGCACCGTACTAAAAACAAAATCTGCATTGATTTCCTTTTCGGTACCTGTGAAAAGCCCCAACTGTTTAGAATTCCCAAAGATGTCTTTATAGGTTCTTAACGAAGCTCTAGCAATATTCTCTCGATGAACAACAAACAATAACTTTCGAGGATTGAATGCTTTTGCATCAAATGCTGATAAGTATGTTTTACCTGTTCCTGTCGCTGATATGAGCAGTGCTTTATCTTTCCCGTTTTCCCTTAGCTCCTTGATTGTTTGAAGAGCTTCTCTTTGCATAGAGTTTGGATTTATTATCTTTAATACATCTTGATCTAATGCAGCTC
>JBIKPR010000016.1:0-42226 GCA_044357345.1 Bacteroidia bacterium | reverse complement strand
AGGGGAGGTATACAAAAAACTTAAAAATTGGAGCGGTCAAAATTCAAACGACCGTCGTTTTACCTTGTTTGCTGATCCTGCACTTGTGATGAATTATCCTGAGCATGTGGTAATGATTGACAGCATAAACAATTTAGGAATTAATAGTCAGCCTGACACCCTAAAAGCTTTAAGTAAAGTGACTTTCGTTGGCCATATTGAAGATGTTTTTGGCGCGAAGCAAACGGGCTTTAACGGCACCATTTTTCCAACTGTGTACGACAAACAATCGACTTTTAAAACGTTAAGCAATGATTTGCCAAATGAAGAAATTCCGTTTAAACTTTACAGCAGTGTCTTATATAAGGGTGAAAACTCAGTTCAAAATGGTGAATACAGATTTTCTTTTGTTGTGCCCAAAGACATCAACTACAATTATGGTTTTGGGAAAATTAGTTTATACGCCGAAAACCAAGTCACTGATGCAACTGGACATTTTTTAGATTTCATGGTAGGGGGTACTTCCAATTCAAGTGCTCAGGATGTTAAAGGTCCTGAAATCGAATTGTTTGTTGACGATTATTCTTTTGTAAGCGGGGGCTTAACCGATAACAGTCCTTTGCTATTGGCCCGTGTATTCGATGAAAATGGTATTAATACTTCTGGAATAGGTATAGGCCGCGATATCATTGCCATTATTGATAAAGGAACCGCTCAAGAAAAGCGCTTTGTCTTAAATAGTTTTTATTCTGCAAAACTCAATTCATATACTACTGGCGATATCCGCTACCAATTAGATGGCATTGCAGATGGTAAGCATACCTATACCCTTAAAGTTTGGGATGTTTACAACAATTCTAGCGAAGCCACAATTGAGTTTGTTATAAAGAACAATGCGCAATTCAGTATTGAACATGTTTATAATTACCCCAATCCGTTTAACAACAGCACAAGTTTCCTATTCGACCACAACCGTTCGGGCGATAACCTTCATGTTGTTGTCAGTGTAATGACCATTAGCGGGAAAGTAATCAAAACCATTGATGGAAATTTTAGCAATGCTGAAGCCCACATTAGTGGAATCAATTGGAATGGAAGAGATGATTACGATGATAAACCAGCCAAAGGCGTTTATATTTACCGCATAGTTGTGACCACTGATGATGGACAAAAAGCAGAAAAAGTAGAAAAATTAGTTATTTTAAACTAAAAATATTCGAAAGAATGATATATTTGCCCACTATTGATTAGAAAATTACGCAAATAATTTTAATTGTTAATGTCTATTTTAAACATCCGAAAAATTGGTTTCGTAGCCAGTTCACTTTATTTTATTTTCTGTGTATCAAATTCAGATGCACAAAATACTATTAGCCGAAGCATGCTTGCAGGTCAGCAAAACGTTATCACCACTGCGGTTCCGTTTTTAACAATAACCCCAGACAGCCGTCGAGCGGGTATGGGAGATGCAGGTGTCGCAAGTTCAGCCGATGCCAATTCAGTGTTTTGGAACGCGGCTTCTTTGGCTTTCGCTGATAAAAAAGCCGGTATAGCAACTTCATACGCGCCTTGGTTGCGTGCCTTAGTTCCTGGAATTTCATACAACTACTTAGCTGGATATACAAAAATCAGAAGCAACCAACGTTCTGTAATTGGAGGCTCTTTTCGTTTCTTTACCTTTGGTGAAATAAACTTCACCGACGATATCGGTAATCCACTAGGAACTTTTAAGCCATCTGAATATGCTGTTGACATTTGCTATGCAACACAATTAAGTAAGCATTGGGCAATAGGAACAACCTTGAAATACATCAACTCTAATTTGGCTGGTACCCGTCCACTTAACGGCATTACGCCTAGAGTAGGAAGAAGTGTTGCTGGAGATATATCTGCTTTATACAAAGGATCATTGAAAGCTAAAATCAAAGGTGAGAAGAAAGACTTGCGTTACACGGTCGGTATTAACTTACAAAACTTAGGATCTAAAATTACCTATTCAGATAAAACCAATAGAGAATACATTCCAGCAAATTTAAAAATTGGTACTGCTTGGTCATACGACATTGACCAATACAATTCAATTACATGGATGTTAGACTTTAATAAATTAATGGTTCCAACTCCAGGTATTAATGTACTAAAAGATTACACTGGCCTTAACGACTCTTTGGTTGACGATAACGGCACCACAGTCAAGGTTTTTGAAAGATTCCGCAGCGATGATCCACCTATTTCATCTGCATATAAATCATTTACAGATGCTCCCGGTGGATTAAGAGAAGAACTTAAAGAATACAATATCTCATTAGGTTTGGAATACATCTACGCGAAGCAATTCTTCTTAAGAGCCGGATACTTTAATGAGGCTAAAACCAAAGGAAATAGAAAATATGCAACTTTCGGTTTTGGAATTCGCTACAAGGTATTTGGATTAGATGCTGCCTACTTAGTGCCATTTGTTCAAAGACATCCATTGCAAAATCAATTGCGTTTCACGCTGATTTTTGATTTGGATGCTGCCTTAGAAGAAAACAAAAAGTAATCCTTAATTATTTAAGAAGGGATTTGACTCAGCTTCAAATTCTACAGTCGTGCTGGGGCCGTGACCGCTGTATACCGTGGTGTTTCCTGGCAATGTTAAAAGCTTTGTTTTTATTGAATTGATTAAGGTTTCATAATCGCCTCCAGGTAAATCGGTGCGCCCTATGCTGTTTCTAAACAATACATCACCTGCAATAACAAAATTTTGTTTCGCGTTGTAAAAACTCAAACTCCCCGGCGAATGCCCTGGGGTAAATAATAGATCCAATCGGTCTTCACCCAACACGATGCTGTCATTTTCTGTTAAATAATTTGTGATTGGAACCGATGGATTGTAATTCAAACCGTACAAAGTGGCAGAGGTGATTCCCATGTCTAAGACTTGTTTTTCTAAGGCATGTGCTTGCAGGCTTAATCCGTATTTCTCTGCACAATACGTATTGCCCATGATATGGTCTATGTGGCAATGGGTATTTATTAATAAGACAGGCTTTAGTTTGGATGCTGTTAGATAGCGCTCCAATTCTTGTTCTTCAGACGATTGATACATTCCTGGGTCAAATAGGATACATTCTCCGTGTTCGTTTGATATAACATAGGTGTTCTCACTGAATGGACCGAAGGTAAATGACATGACTTGCAGCATGCTGCAAAGGTTATTTATTTTTAATTAAAAATCTATTTAATTGGTAATTAATGAGATTCGAATTATCAACAGAAACAATAAGCCGATTTTCTGCAGTTCTTAAAAAAAGCAATTTTCTTTGCCTAATTTTGCGCCAATTAATTATGCCACAAATTTCATTTGCCAATAATAACAGACAGTTTCATATTGAACTTAATGAGCGTGTAAAACAATACTTCAAAGAAAAAAACCTGAGCCAAAGAGGCAATGCGAAATTGTTTTTCAAAGCTTTCTTCATGTATGCTGTTGTGCTTTCTTGCTATGCAGTTCTTGTATTCGTTCAACCAAGCTCAATTTTGTTGAATATTGCTTTGTTAACTGTCTTTGGAACTTTCCTAGCTTTCATCGGCTTCAATGTGATGCATGATTCTTGCCACGGTGCGTTTTCAAACAACAGCAAAGTGAACGATGTGTTTGGTTACAGTATGAATTTTCTAGGAGCTGAGTGTCGTTTTTGGAAAGTAAAACACAATGTTCTTCACCACACCTATACCAATGTCGATGGGGTAGATGATGATATCTTCAAGCCGCCATTTTTGCGTATGTCGCCTAATCAGCCCTATTTGCCTTTACACAAATACCAAAGTTGGTATATGTTGTTCTTATACGGTATTTCAACCATGTTTTGGGTGTTTTGGATGGATTCTTTAAAGTACTTTACAGACAAGGTTCATACAACGGATTTGCCGAAAAAGAAAATGGCTGACCATATTAGTTTTTGGGCTACCAAGCTGTTTTATATCGGGTTTTATATTGTTACACCTTTGGTTTTCTTAGGGTTTAGCAAGTTTATTTTTGGTTTCCTTTTCTTCAATTTTGTAATGGGTATTGTTATGTCTGTGGTTTTTCAATTGGCTCACGTTGTAGAAGGTGTTGAATTTGCAGACGCACAAGAAACTGGAGTTCTTGCTATAGATGAAGATTGGGCAATTTTTCAATTAAAAACAACTTTTGATTTCTGTCCTGATAACAAATTTCTAACTTGGTCCTTGGGTGGACTAAACTTCCAAGTTGAACACCATCTGTTCCCCAAGGTGAGCCATGTACATTATCCTGAAATTAGAAAAATTGTAGTAGAATTGGCCAATAAGTACGGCATTCAACACAACGAATTTCCATCGTTTTGGATTGCATTAAAATCGCATTTCAAAATGATGCATTCACTGGGGAAACCCAATAACTTAGCTGTAGCTTAAGCTTCTTGGTTTAGTTTGTTAGCGCTCTCTAGTAGTGCGGCAATTTTAGCATCTTTAGGCAAATCGTTCATAGAACTTATTTTGCCTAATTGTCCCATTTCTGTTTTGTTTACAATTTTTAAAATCTTATTTGGGTCATTGAGTGCTTTTGCTTTCCAAAAGCCCATCACCATATGGTGTTTAAATGAAGCTAAATGGCAAAGGATTTTTCCATTGCTCATAAAAAATGGCATATTCCATTTAATGGTTTCTTCGACATCAGGACAGGTTAGATGGACTAATTGTCGTAGGTGCTTTAATGGTTCCTGTTCAAAGTCTTGGGCTTTAGAAATGTATTCATCTACACGTGGGTCCTTATTCCCCATAATAACGGATACGGATATTAATGGATTACTTGGAACTTAGAGGTGTAAGTGCTTTGGTCGTTTAATTGGAAACTGATAATATAAAATCCTGAATCCAAGTCGTTCACATTTAAGACCGAAATTTGTCCATTTGCATTGAGCTCACACTTGATTTCTTGTCCAAGATTATTGTATAATTTTACCACATCAATGTCATCGACTGCTAGGTCAAATTCAATTTGAGAGGATGCCGGGTTAGGATAAGCATTAATGTTTTTAACATTGTACTTGTTAATTGAAGTTCTATGTCTGTAGTTAAAATTATTTTTTAAATAAAATATACCACCTCTATTGGTGGACACAATTAATTCAGGCACAGAATCTCCATTAAAATCACCCAAACAAGGCGATATAAAATTTCCTAAATCTGTTTTATAGAATTTAGTTCCTTGAAATGCTTTTTGGTAATAAAAGGAATCTGTTTGCTTGAATGTAGAGGTCGGTTTGCTGCCATCAATTGCATACATTCTCAAGGTTCCTAGAGAATTTCCGACAATAATGTCCAAGGTGTCGTTTCCATCCAAATCCATAATTACAGGTTTTGAAAAAACGTTTTTCTCGTAAACCGGATAGTAACCTATAATGGCAAATGTATCATCGTACACATACTGAAAACCTATGGAATCTATTGGTTTTATATTGCCGAATTTATTGGTAACAATACTAAAACTTGGTTGAGTAAGGGTGCCTGAATTTCTGTAATAAGAAAGCATGCTGTCGCTGCGGCCAATGACTAAGTCCTTTAATCCATCGCGGTTTATATCGGCAATTGCTGGGGCACTAAATCCACCCACATCGATGGTGAAACCAGGGTAACTAGAATTTGAGTAGGCAAAGCTTGGATTGAGGGTGCTGGCATTTGCTGAAGTGTTTTTGTAAAATAGTATTTCACCTCTTTCGTTGCCTAAAACCAAATCCAATTTCCCGTCATTGTCCATATCAGCAATGGCAGGGGCTATTTTATTTATCTTGTCCTTAAAAATATTTCCAAAATTGGTGTTTACCAATTTGAATTTGGCCTTTTTTGCGGTGCCTATGTTCTCGTATAAATAAATTCGGTCGGCTGTATCCTTGCTGATGTAAGCATCCGCATTGGTGGCTGCTATACAATCCAAATCGCCATCTTTATCCCAATCGGCACATGCCCAATTGCTTTTGTTGCCATTGTCAAGGATGTCATCGGTAAATAAGGGCTCTTGTTGTGCCCAAGTAGGTGATTTGTCGATATTGGTGTTTTTAAACCAGCGAATTTGTTTGGTTTCTTCAATGATATACTGTGTGCTTATGGAATTTGGCGCATAGATCAAATCGCGTTTTCCATCGTTGTTTACATCCATGAAATATGCCGCAGGGTAAATTGAAACATTGGCGCGGTTATTAGAACTTACATAATTGGTGTCATACATAAAAAATGAATCATATTGATTGAGGTTGGCAGGCTTGGCATTGTACAACATGGTCATGTGGCTGCATCCTTCATTGCCAATAAGCAAATCGATGTCGTTGTCGTTGTTGGCGTCGAATAATGTGATTGAAGACCCACTGGTATGGCGCTTTCCGTAAAGTCTATAGTCGCTGTTTTTTGAGCAGGTGTTTACGATGTAATTGTTGCAATTGTTGTCGCTGAAATAACCCCAACACAAATCGGTATGGTAAAAACGCATAGAATCAGGTGGAAGATTTTCTTCGACCTGATAATTCATGTATAAATAAATGGCTCCACCAATATTTGAGTAACTCATGATGTCTAAATCGCCATCAAAATCAATGTCATAAATGCCAGGCAAATGAATAGAAGGGGTAGACAAAGCATTGTATTCTATAAATGATCCTGTAGGGCTCATATTGCGGTATTTAAGCGGGGGGATTTCTATAAACTCAGGTCGGCCACTTACTGTAAATGATATGTTCTTATAAACCATATAGCCCTGAGGTCCGCTGGTGAAAATATCTTCGTAGCCATCGTTGTTATAATCTCGTAACAACATCCATCCCAATGCTTTGACTTTTGGGAAATAGGCCGCATAACGGTTGTCTAAGGTGTATTTTGCTTCGCCAACTCCACCAACATTAACGTAGGTTGATATGCTGCCATCCAGCTTGTCGTAAATGACAATGTCTTTTTTGCCATCACCATTGACATCGCAAGGGCTGAATTGTGGGCAATGGTAACCACCTGAAAAAGCATATTGAAGTGCTTGGTTTGCACTGTTTACTATTTGCAAACTATCAGAAAGATAATATTGTAGTTTTTTAGTTTGTGCCTTTGTTGTAGTCGCACAAAATAAAAACAGCAAAAAACAAGTACTTAATCTTTTCATACATTCAAATATAATCAATAAGACACAAATTAGAATAAAACGCTGCATATAAATTTTCAAAAACCTATTTTTGTGGAATAACATTATGCTAATTTCAGACATCTATCAAATCTACCTTCAATGCGGCATGAACGTGTCAACCGATACGCGGAAACTTGGCAATGGCGAAATGTTTTTCGCTTTAAAAGGGGAGAATTTTAACGGAAACTTATTTGCAGAGAAGGCAATACAGAACGGTGCTTTATACGCTGTTGTTGATGAAGGGGAATATGAAAATGTAAAGATCATTAAAGTGGATGATGTGCTTACTTGTTTGCAAGATTTGGCTCGCTTTCATAGACAAACGTTAAAAGCAAGGGTATTGGGAATAGGTGGAAGCAATGGTAAAACCAGTACCAAGGAACTAGTGGTTTCAGTACTTTCAACACAATACAATGTGCATTTTACCCATGGGAATTTAAACAACCACATTGGAATGCCGCTCACCCTTCTGCAACTGCGCGAAATTCATCAAATTGCTGTTATTGAAATGGGGGCAAATAAAGCTGGAGATATTAGTGAATTGTGTGGCATAGCCGAACCCGAATTGGCTTTGATTACCAATATTGGAAAAGAACATTTGCTTGGTTTTGGCGATATCGCGGGTGTTGCGGCTGCTGAAGGCGAACTTTTTGATTATGTAAGTCAAAACGATGGTTTCGCATTTGTAAATACAGATGATGTTTGGTTAAGTGAAATGGGCGAGAACATAAACAATAAGTCTGAATATGGAATGAAATATCTCAAATTGTCCAATTTGGAAATTGTTCCAGACATAAGATTTACATACAAAGAACAAAATATTCATTCTCCATTGATGGGCTTGCACAATGTTCAAAATATTTTAGCGTGTATAGCTGTCGCTGAATTTTTCCATTTAGGTGAAGAACAAATCAAACAAGGTATTGAGCGTTATGAGCCTCAGAACAACCGCTCTCAATGGGTATATGGTAAACACAATAATAAAATATTACTAGATGCTTACAATGCAAATCCAAGCAGTGTCGAAATGGCTGTAAAAACTTTTGCTCAAATGCCAGGCAACAAATTGGTTTTACTTGGCGATATGTTTGAATTAGGCGCTCATGAAGCTCAAGAACACCAGGCGATATTAAACCTTTGTGAAGAACTTGATTTTACAAGTGTTGTGTTGATTGGACAAGCCTTTTCTAAAACAGAAACTAAAAACAATAGAGTTCATTTGTTTGAAACAAAATCTCAAGCCAGACAATACATATCTGAGAATTTGAACGAAAATTTAAGTGTACTAATTAAAGGGTCTAGAGGAATGAGGATGGAAGATCTTATTGATCTTTTTTAATCTTCGTAGTCGTCTACCGGCTTGTCTTTGCTGTATTGATCGTCGCTTTCCTCGTCGCCGTCAATTTCGTCTTTTTCTTCATTGCTGAAGTCCATTTCTTCGATATCTAAATCGTCGAACATTTGCTTTAGTTGTGAAGAAACTTTAATTAAAAATATGGTATCCTCTGTCTCTACTCTTACAGCTGAAATTAATTCTCCTTTTGCGTTAGGGAATTTAATAACGTCGCGCTCATATCCATTTGGATACAATTCTCCCAATTGATTTAATATATCATCAGGCACGTTGCTGTAATCTACTATTCTACGTTTTTTATCCATTCAGTGTAAATTCTTATCACTGCAAAAATATATTCTCCGAACTAATGTTTTTAATTTTTTTTCAAAAAAAGTATTTTTTTTTAGACGCCTAGTATAAACTGCCTATTTGTTTTTTTTATTCTTCTTTTCTTCTAGTCTAGCAATGGTTTTACAAGATTAGATTCTGAGTCAAGTAAGCTGAATTACACAATACTACGGATATGCAAGGAAATAATTGCCTGCATTTTTTTAAATGTCAACATCAATTCCCACCAACAGTTTGTCATTTCTTTGTTTTTTTAAGTGCCTTAGAAAAGAAATGAAAAAAAAAGGTGGACCTAAGTCCACCTTTTTTTTATTTAATGAATTTTATTTTTGTGTAATCTTATAAGAGAAACTGAAGTTGAACACTTGGCCTCTTCTGTATGACAATAATTCTTGGTCTGTACGCTCTTTCTTATAGTCAATTTTGTTGTCGCCATTGGTGTCTTGCCACATTCTGTTTTTATAGTTCAATATATCACTAACGCCAAACTTAATGCTGATACGTTTGCTCACTTCTTTTGTGATGGTTAAGTCTAATGAATGTCTAGGCATTTCATAAACAGTAGGGAAGATGTTGTTTCCAACATAGACTATACGCTTTCCGTAGATGTTATAAGCAATATTGATGCTAAGTCCACTGTCTGTTTTATACTGCAATGCAGCATTGAAGATATAAGGTGATTGGCCTTGTAACGGTCTTGTACGCGCTTGGCTTAAGGTGCTGTCTTTACCTAAGTCAACTTTACTTATTATATAAGAAGCATTAATTAAGAATGATAATCTTTTTAATTGTTTGTTTTGGGTACTGTTCTCAAATGATTTCCTGAATTCTAATTCTGCACCCATATTGGTTGCACTCATAGCATTCTTCAATTGAAATTGTTGACTTAATCCAATTGGTTGAACAAAGTTTTCTATTGGGTTTATAAAGCGTTTGTAGAATACACCAAAACTAAAGGTCTCAGATGAACTTGGATAGTTTTCGAAACGTAAATCTAAATTGTCGATGGTACAAATTTTCAAATCTGGATTACCTACAATGTTCACATCATACATAAAGTCATAATAAACAAATGGTGCAAGCTCCCTGAATTCTGGTCTGTTTACAGTTTTACCATAAGCCAAACGCAATTGGTTTTTCTTCTTCTTGTCGAAGTAATAAGCCGCATTAAACGAAGGCAAAATATTAAGATTGGTTAAGTTGATGTTGATATTGTCTACTCCAATGGCACTTTTTAAACCTTGCTGGAAGTATTCTGTTCTTACACCTAAATTGACGTTAAATTTATTGAATGGAATACTTGAGTTTACATAACCACTGATAAGTTGGTTTTGGGCAGTGTATTTATCGCTTGGGTTTGTTCCCTCTTGTGGTTTTAACCCTGAAGTGCTGTTGATGTTTTCAGCATTGAAAATTTGATCTATTGGTGTTTGTAAGAAGTCGTTTTTTAATGCTGGGTTTCCTGAATAAACAAAACCAAACCATCTTGCAGCAAATGTTCTAGATTTGTTTTCCGCATAAGTTCCAAAACGTAAAGTTATTCCATTTATAGAATCAAATTTCGAAGCAAATTTAGTTTCGTAGTTAATGTTAACGGCCAGTGTGTTTTCTTTTAAGTTGGAAAAGAACCTAGCCGCATCAAACAAATTTGCACTAGGAGGATCAACTAGCGTAAATACACTGTTTGCATTGGCTGCACGTACGGTTCTGAAACGTCTAAAATCAGGTTCGTTTCTCTTTACATTGCTATAACCAAGGGTATACACCAATTTGTCATCTTTGCCAATTTTGTGGTTGCCCTCAAACTGTCCAAAGTATAAGCTTCTAGAGGTGTAGTGAAAGCTGTAATTTTTCCATTCATCATTTGGTCTCTCTGTTGGAGTTACGCCTGTTCTGATGGTTGTTTCATTTTCTCCTATTTGGTTGTAGATGTTCTTAAAGGTAAAAGTCTTTCTGCTGTTAACCCTAAATATCCAGTTGCTCAACAAATTGAATTTAGATTCTACAGATAAATTGTCGTCTGTGTAGTTGAACATTTGCTGTACATAATTGGTGGGGTCATTTTGGTATCTGTAACGTTTCATTTGAGAAAACTGGTAGCTAGTAGAATATGAAAAGTTATTTACGGTATACAAACTCATGCTGCTGTACTTCTCCTTTTTGAATTTAATGCTTTGGCCGAAACCAAATCCAGCGCCAAAATCTAAAGGGCTTCTGAAATTACTCAAAGAATAATTGTTGCTGAACATTTTGCCATAAGCAATATTTTGGCTACTTGACATGGTGGCCAAACTGCTAGGGAAGGCACTTGGTAAAGCTCTGCTTCCGTTGTCAAATCCTAAATAGTCTGTTGCGCTTACATTGTTGTTCAAATGGCTGCTCAACGTTGTATTCAATCTAAACCCTACACCTAAGCTGTATGAAACAAAGTTTTTCTCAATTTCACTTTTGGTTAAAAGTTTAATAACTCCACCAGCAAAGTCGCCGGCCAAATCAGATGAGGGAGATTTGTAAATAGACATTTTATCCAACATGTTTGAAGGAACCAAATCAAATGAAAAGGCTCTTTTGTCAACCTCGGTGCTAGGTGCATTGATGTTGTTGATTTGTACGCTGTTGTATCGCTGACTCAAACCGCGCAACATAATGAATCTGTTTTCCATTAATGTAACCCCAGGCACACGAGCAGCAACTTTAGCGGCATCGCCATCATTGCTTTTGGCAATAGATGCACTGGTAATAACGTTGGTAATGGTTTCTGATTTTTGTTGGTCCTTAATACCAGCTGCAACTGTAGTTTGGGGTTTTCTGTAGGTTACTTTACCACCCCTTTTGGTTTCTATTTTTTCTTGTAAATAAACAATTCCAATATCTTTGGTTTCGCCTAAGCCAACACGAATGCTGTCGACTTGACGGTTTAAGAAGCCGTATAGTTTAATCGAAATAGAATAGACCCCTGGCGTTAAACCAGTAAATGCAAATTCGCCTTTGGTTCCAGATATTTCAACCTTGTTTTGATCGATTAGGGTAATGTTGGCTCCTTGAACAGCTTCTTTTTTCATGCTCTCCTGTAGCAAGCCTTTAATCGTGGATGTTTGGGAAACAGAAAGTTTTGAGATTAATAATGCGAATGTGATTATGAAAATTCTTATTGTCCTATTCATAATGCAAAACACGTCTAGTAATATTAAGTTTATCTTAATCTAAAATGAACTTTTACTCATTGTTTCTTTAAGTCAAAGTATGTTAATCTCAATACTACCAATGTATTTACTGAATATTTCCCATTTTTGATATTCTATCCAAATGGTAACAATTTGATAATATTGAAATTTGTATTCCTTAATCTTGCTGCACGTATTTTGTTTCCAATGAAAGTCTTGTTAATGTTATTCTTATTGGTCAGCGCAAATTTATTTGCATACGACCAATCTGCTGTGCAATTAATTCAGGTTTCTGACAAAAACAACGAACTGGTTTCTGGCGCTAAAGTTGAGCTGGTAGGAACTGGTAAAGTTTATTACACCAACTCTAAAGGTGAGTGTTATGTTCCAATGCAAATCTTCAAACAATGTCAGTCTGTAAAGATTGATTGCGTGTCATACAAATCTACTCTATTAAAGACTTACGAAATAAATTCTAAAATTATTTTGGATAATAGATAATTTTTTTAGTACCTTTGTTACTAAATTGTTAAGTCATCATGAAAAATACATTAATTATAGCCGCCCTGTCTTTCTTTTTAGCCGCTAATTTAAGCGCTCAAAATTCAGATGTTTTATTAAATACACAAGGAAAATACGTTAATTCAGCTGGAGAGTTTTTAACAGGAAGCCTTGAGTTTTTCTACGCTACAGGCCAAAGAGAATCTTTTTATGAAGTTTCTAATGGCATTAAAGATGGTCAAATGATCGTATACAACATCAATGGAACTACCAAAGAAGTTGGTGCATTCAACAACGGACTCAAAGTTGGTGAATGGCGTTCATATAATGATAAAGGTGTATTGGAATCACTAGCCTTTTATAAAAATGATTTGAAACACGGTACTTGGAAAGTATGGGATGCTCAAGGTGTTTTGCGTTCTGAAATGCACTACCACAATGGTGCTCGTGTTGGTAACTGGAAATCATTTGACGAAAATGGCAAAATGATCGAATCAGTTAATTATTAATCAAAGCTTTTATTCGTATCCTATCTAGCTTTCCTCCTTCGTTGTATGGAAGCTCCTTTATTTCAATAATTTCTCTAGGAATCGAATAGATATTAATTTCTTTTAAAAAGCTCAAGTCGTATTGTTCGATTTGGGCTTTTTTTTCGCATACCAAAACCAGTTTTTCCCCAAGTCTCTCATCTTTAACCGAACTTATTGCAAACTTTGAAATCTCAGGATGCTTTTCGTGAATGGCTTTCTCAATGGCTTCTATCTGTAATTTGACTCCACCCGAATTGACCACAAAATCTTTACGGCCTATAACCTGAAACCGACCGAATTCATCCAATTCTATCAAGTCGTTGGTGTGCAAGCCTTGAGGATTAAAAGGGCTGAAAATCACAGCTGAGCCATCGCTGTCTCTTTTAATTTCTATGTTTTCAAGTGGTGTAAACCATTTGCTCTTTTCCAATCCATTAATACTCCTTACCGCTACATGTGAATAGGTTTCGCTCATTCCATAACTCTGACGGATTTGGCATTTGGAATCGATGCTGCGCAATTGAAGCTCCAATCCTTCGGGTATCTCAGCTCCACCAATCAATACTTCTCTATACCGCTCTACGTTCTTACGGCTGGACTCAGAAGACAAAATGTTTTGCATTTGATATGGAGTAACGGAGATGATATCTGCATCGATATATTCACTCAGAGGATTGCCTTGGGCCTCTTTCACAATTAGGTTAATTCCCCAAACCTTCGATCGCACCAATACCATCAAACCGCCAACTTTGTTTAAAGGCAAACAGCAGTAAATCGTTTCATTTTCTTTTGGATGCATGTATTTGGCCGTTTGAAGAGCGCTCCATTCCATCCATTTCCTCTCTAATTGTATGGTTTTTGGTTCACCCGTACTGCCTGAACTCTGAACACTAAATTCATTGGCCCCTTCGTCCCAAGCACTCAAAAAAACTACGGCTTCTTCTAAACTCATTTCAGTAATAAAAAAGCATCCACTTCTTTTAAGAATAAATCAATTTCTTCGAAGCTGTTATATATATGTGTAGATACGCGCAAACAATTGAGGTTGTTTTCTGCAACATAGCGCGTGATGATTTTTTTCTCAGCACATTGTGTTTGTAATTTTTGAACTTCTTTGTCTTTTATTTTGAATGAAATTTGTGCCGCTTTTGAAATGCTTTCGGTTGGTGTTAGCATTTCAATATCCTTGCTCATGTTAATGAGATGGTCTTGCAAGTAATTGGCCAATTCCTTCACCCGCTCTTCAATTCGGTCTCTGCCAATTTGATTTTGAAATTCAATGGCTTTGGAAATGCCTTTTAACAGGGCTGGATTTTGGGTTCCATAATAATAGCGATGTCCATTGTCTACATATCCTTTTAAACTCGGAGGATTGCTAAGCATATCCCATCCAGTGTCAAAACCGCCACCACCGTAATATGCTTGGACTTGATTGCGCATGTTTTCAGAAACATATAGGAATCCTGTGCCTTTTGGACCCAGCATCCATTTGTGGCAGCAACCAGCATATAGGTCACATGCAATGTCTTTTAAGTCCAATTGCAGCATCCCCGGTGGGTGTGCACCGTCTAAAAAACTGATTATGCCTTTTTCTCTGGCTATTTTACAAATTTCTTTTACAGGCAACACATACCCGATGGTGCAAGGGATATGTGGAACACTGATAACTTTTGTCTTTTTTGAAATGACCTTGTTTAAATTGTCTAGTGTTTCAGCTGCAGTTTTACCTAAAGTTAAAATTTTAATAGTTATACCATGTAATTTTGCTCTGTTGAGCCAAGGAGCGGCGTGCCCAACATGCTCGTGTCCGGTCATTATAACTTCGTCTCCAGCTTTTAAATTCAATCCCCAACACACCACATTGATGCCTTCGGTTACATTGCGGGTTAAGCTGATTTCAGTGTCTTTGGTGTTTAAAAATATAGATAATGATTTAATGGCAGTGTCTTCATATCCACCATAACGTCCACTGCTGTCTATTTCCAACATTTCTTGTTGCACCTCATTGAGCACAGAATAAGGCGAAGGCCCAATGGTGCCATTGTTTAAAAACGTTTTCGAATGGCTCAAAGGGAATTGTGCCCTCACCAATTTCCAATAGTTCTCGTCAACCTTTGCATCTTGCGGAATCGGCAGAGTTGCCAATGCCGTTTTACTTCCAAGTCCTATGGCCCCAGCGGCTAATAAACCCGTTTTAATAAAGTCTCTTCTATTGCTCATAATTATTTGACGAAAAGACAAACTTAAATAAAGTTTTTGGAATTCATGTAAAAAAAGAAACCCTGCAGAAATCTGCAGGGTTCGTTGTTATGAAAATAATAATACGAGCAATTAGTATGCTATGTTTTGTGGGTTAAAGTTGCTCCACATGTCAGTCCAATCTGAACTTCCGAAAGCACCTTTAAAAGTAGTTGCTGTGAAACCTGAAGCCAATTTAGCATCAGTGAAAGCAGCACCTGTTTGAGTTAAACCAAAGAAGGTAGAGAAGTTAGGATCTTTAGGGTAAGTTCCAGCTACACCAGCAACTGTGTTGTAGTTCATGAACAAATCAGCAGGGATACCAGCATCACCTAAGGCTTTAGCAAAAGGTATAGTTCCAGATGTTGGAGCATTTTTTGTAAATACAGCATTTGATTTGGTTGTGTTCCAGTATGTTGCAACAGGAGCACTTGCAGTTGTACCACTAACAAATGGGTTAGGGCTCTTTTTGTTAGCACCAGTTGATACCAATATATTTTTGTCCAATACACCTAAACCAGTTGTGAAGTTAGTTACTGCAGCAGAACCGTCGATGTTTAATCCAATTGGGAAACCTGCAAATACAGAGTTGAAAATTGAAATCTCACAGTTTCTTCTCAAGTGCATAGCATGTTGGTAGTTACTGCTCAAAGCTTTAGTTGAGTCAAAAACTGGACCTAATATAGTGATGTTTGAGAAAACAGCAGCAGTTTTAGGCGTTGCAGTTGAACCAGAAGCATCGTTGTCAACTTCAAAACCGTTTGAACCAGATTGGTCAGCATTGAATGGGTCACGAACAGATACTGCGTATTGAACATTACCACTGAAACCGAAATCTGCATCAAAATCATCATCCCATGATGCAACAGATACTAAGTGAGCGCAATTAACTACACCACCGAACCATTCGAATCCGTCGTCACCACCATAAGTTACTTGAACGTAGTCAATTGTAGTTCCGCTTCCAATTGCACCCATTGTCAAAGCATTGGTTTCGTTGTTTGGAGTCAAAGCGATACCAGCGTATTCGATACGCACATATTTCAATATACCTGAATTGTCATTGTTGTTAGCTGTGCTATTAAATGTACCATAGTTAGCAGCTGGAGAAATACCTTCAATAGCTGGGTTGTTTTGGTTAACGTTTGCTTTACCTAACATAACTACGCCACCCCAGTCACCTTGCTCTCTTTCGCCGATTGCTTGGTTACTTGTGAAAACGATTGGTTTAGCAGCTGTACCTTCAGCAACTAATTTTCCTCCTGGCTTAACCAATAGAGTTCCTTTAGTAGATTTTTGGCCAGTTAAAACTGTTCCAGCAGGAATAGTAACGATAGCGCTATCAGGAATAGTTACAACACCTTTAATAAGGTATTTTTTAGTAGCGTCTAAAGTTTGAGTTTTTAATACACCAACCAATTCAACAACATTTGAAGTTGGAACTTCAACTGGAGGCGTTACAACTGGTTCGTCTTTGCAAGAGCTAAATGCAGTGATAGCAACCATTGCTAAAGCACTCATTTTTAAAAGATTTAAATTCATATTCTTTTTGATTAATTTGATAATGCAAAACTGCCGCTCCGATATTAAGCCTATATTAATTCGGTTTTAATTATATATCATAATTTGAAGTTTAATGTAAAGAAATCGTATTATTTTAAACACAATTGAAGAGCCTTGAATTTTCAAGTCCATAGTTACAGCAAGGCTTCTATTATGTTAATTTAAAACTTTTGAGAATTAATACACATAATCCATAGCTTCTTCTCCACCCATCTTTTTGATTTTGTACACCAATGTTAACATGAAATACTGCTGAAGCCTATTGCTTTGGTTGATGTAAACAAAATTATCCATCGCTGTCCTACTGATATTGGTGTTCTGTTTTAAAATGTCGTAGGCTGTTAATTTTATATGGTATTTGTTTTTCTTACCTAAGGGCTGCTGTATATAAGCATTCCATACTGGTACCACTTTACCTATGCCTGGTACATTTCTTTGATCACTGATATTTAAACTGCTGTTAATTTCAGTTCCGAATTTTAAAATGGTCCTTATTTCAAAATTATAAGTGAATATATTTTGCTTGTAATTAGAACGTTCATTTAAAGTGTTATGGTAACTGTTTTTGCTCCAGTCCATTCCCAATGTTAATTCTAAACTATCTGCCTTGCTGAAATTAATTCCTGGTCCAACTGTAAATGAACTGTTGTTCCCAAATGCTTTTTGACCGTTAATTACCATCGGGTTGTGGCTATAATTGTTGTATACATTTAATTGAAAATTCATTACTTTGCTAATTTTTCTTGATGCATTAATCCAAAAATTTGCAGTTCTGAAATCACGGGCATTTTCTGGAGAACGCACAATAATCCCATCTTCGGTTTGTCTGCTTACCCAAATTTTAGCTGTGTTGGAGTAGGTGCCTGAACCACCCAAATAAAAATATTTAAATCCTTTCAACTTGTAAAAACTCGCATAGGTTCTAGCGGTATAATTGTCGGTAGGACTTAGATTAGGATTACCTATTCTTCGGTTGAAGTTGTTGGAAATGTTTAGTACCGGAAGCAAATCGATAATGCTAGGGAAAACACTGATTTTGGAGGCATTGAATGAGAAGTATGCTTTGTTTGGATAATAACTCAAACCATAAAAAGGCAAAAACTTAGGATATGTATTGTTTAGAGTTATTTGTCCAGCTTCATTGGTGTTTTGAATATTGAAGTTTAAATAGGTAACACCAGCTTGGGTATAAAAATGTTTCTTGCGCATCGAAAGAAATGATTTAATGCTGCTTTGTATTTGTGTGTTTTTGAAAAGTACACTTAAGGTGTCAATCTTTTCACTTTCACTGTATATCTGTTCAAAATCGTTGGATTGTTGATTCAAAGCAGCAATGGTTGTTTGCTCACTCTTATTACTTACTTGCCAGCGGTCGGCTGATACATTCAAGTTGATGTTTTTTGCCAAAGGCATAGCCATGTATAATTTTGTTAACCACTCTTGACTCAAGACGTTCCTTTGATTGTGGTTGTTAAAGGTGTCACTTATATTTTGCAAAAATTGAAAGTACTGGTTTTTATTGTCAGCAAGTTTGTAATTTCCCGCTACAAAAAAAGTATAGCGCTTGTCTTTGCGCAAATAGCGTCTGTAGCTGGCATTAGCCTCAAAGTTGTTCGAATTGTTTTGGTTTTGTACTGTGGTAATTCCCTTGTTTAATAAGGTGTTGTTTAATTTGATTTCGTTGATGCCCTTAATGGTATTTTTGTTTTGGTATAAATTTCCGCTCACCCCAAAATCGTATTCACCCGTGCTGTCAATTTCTCTAGAAAAATTTATTTCCAATTTGCTTCCCAAAACCAAGCCTTTGGTGTTTGTTGAATCTGAATTAAAACGCTGCGTGCTGTCATTAAGTGCACTAATGCCATTAGACGCAGAAATGCTGCTGTAATCGTTGCGGTTGGCAAACCAATTGATTGATAGTTTTCTTCGTTTTTTAAACTCATTGAAATAGGTTAAGCCTGTGCTGGTTTTGTTGTTGATATTGCCTTCGCCTGTATTGCCAGAGTAGTAGTAAAAGTCGTCATTGTTGCTTCCGCCATTGCGCTCAGCATTTAAGGTTTGATGCCAATTTTCAAATCCAAAATCAAACCCTGTTTCGTTGATGTTGTTGCTGTTGATGATAAATGAAACTTTGCGGTCATTTTTGAAATTGTTCAATCGAATTCCACTTTCATATCTGTTTGTTGTGCCATATCCACCGAGGAAATCACCAAAAGTGCCATTCCGTTTTCCTTTCTTTAGTTTTAGATTGATGATTTTAGAGGCTTCTTCTTTTGGGGATCCGTCTTCGTTTCTCTCCTCAAAAACCTGCACAGTTTCGATCATGTCGGCACTTAAGTTTTTGGAAACCATACCCGGATTGTTGCCGAAAAAATCAGATCCATCCACCATGATTTTATTTACAGCCGTTCCGTTAACTTTCACTTCGCCTTTAACGCTGACTTCAAAGCCAGGTATTTTTTTAAACAATTGTGCGACATCGCTGCCAGGCAGGACTTTAAATCGGCTGGCATTGATTTCAATGGTGTCGCCCTTCATTCGGATGGCGCTGGTTTTAACTGTAAATCCTTTTAGTGAAATGGGTAAGGGACTTAATTTGACATCCCCATAGTCTTCAAACATCCAACCGCCCTCTTGCATTGGATCTTTGATGCTGTGTTCATTGTAGCCAATTAAACTAATGACAATTAATAAAGAATCCTGAGATTTAACACTGATGGTAAAATTCCCATTGGGTGTAGTGAATCCAAAATTCAACAACATGGTGTCTTTGGCCCTGAAAATACTGATGGTAGCATCGGCCAAAGGTTTAAGTCCACTTGAGTCAACAACCCGACCTTTAAAACTTCTTTGCCAGGTTTGCGCTTTAAGATTTGAAAAGCACATAAATAAAAATAAACAAAATAGAGCGAATCTTTTCATAATTTCATCACAATAATAGGCTTTTAAACGGATTAATTGAATCATTATGATGCAAGTGGAAAAAAATAATTTTGAGGATAAAATATTTGAAAAATATTTAAAAACCGTTTCATCAAATAGACGCACATTCTTATTTTCGCGGCATGGAAATTCCGTATTGGATGGGGCGAACCCAAATGATGCTAGGTGATGATAAGGTCATCAAATTAATGAACGCCCATGTTTTGGTGGTGGGCCTTGGTGGAGTAGGAGGCATTTGCGCAGAAATGATCGCGCGGTCTGGGGTAGGTGAAATGACCATAGTGGATGCCGATACCATAGACCCAAGCAATAGAAATAGGCAAATACCAGCCCTAAAAAGCACTGAACACCAGCTAAAAGCTGAGGTGATGGCCCAAAGGTTATTGGATATTAATCCCGAATTGAAATTGCACGTACTGCCAGAGTATTTAAAAGGAGAGAGGACTCGTGAATTGCTGAGCAGCAAACCTTTTGACTTTGTTTGTGAGTGCATTGATACCTTGTCGCCCAAGGTGTTTTTTATCAAGACCTGTTTGGATTTAAAATTGCCTTTTGTGAGCAGCATGGGTGCAGGAGGAAAAATGGATCCAAGTAAACTAGAGATTTTAGATATTTCAGAGACGTATAATTGCAATTTGGCGAGATATGTTAGAAAGTATTTGTCTAAATTTGGGATTAAAAAAGGCATTACCTGTGTGTTCAGTTCTGAAAGGGCAGACAAGTCAAGAATCATCACCACAGAGAAAGCATTTCCAAAGCGATCGCTCATAGGCACCTTAAGTTATATGCCTGCGGTATTCGGATGTGCAGTTGCGAGTGTTGCGGTAAGACATCTATTAGGTGAAAAGTATTGAAACAATTTTAATCTGAGATTTGATTGGATTCAACGAATTTGAATTTCGATTAGAATAAACAAGCTTCTCTGTCCGTTTGAGAAATCGAAAATTTAGGTGGGAATTTTGTTTAAACACAAGATTTTTCACCTTGCCAACCTAATCAAAATCATCGTATATTTGAACCTTTTAAGCGTCAACGAACATTCATGAAACAATTCCTTATACTATTATTGCTCTGCCCATTTCTTGTTTTCTCACAGCAAAAGCCCAAAGCGCCCGTTGCCGCTAAAAAGCCAGCAACGACTACAGCAACAAAGAAGCCAGCAACGACTACGGCAAAAAAACCAGCAACAAGTGCAGCAAAACCAGGCACAACAGTGGCTAAAAAACCAAATCCTCAAGTGATTAAGCTAACTGAGCAAGCCTATGCTTTTTATAGAGATTCAAAGGATGCTGAATGTGAAAAAGTAATTAAGCAAATATTGGTATTGGATCCTAAAAATAGAGATGCACATTTACTAAGAGCTAACATCGCCATGTTTAGTAGCAATTATGAAGACATGTGGAAGAATTTGGATAAAATGTATAAATTCTATCCAACAGAACCTGAAGTTTATGCAAAATTTGCTGTTACGCATCTAAACTACATGTTTTTAAGTGACAGTATAAAAAGAGTCTTGTGCCGTAAAAGTATTAAAATTGCCAGCAGAAATGCCGATGGTTACGCCAATTTAGGCATGGTTGCAATGGCAGGCGGTTATTACCAAGATGCGATCAATTGTTTTGATATCAGTTTTAACAAAACATGGAAAGATACTTTAAATAGGGTTTATTTAAATTTGTTTTATGCAAGATGCTTGTATGGCGTTGGCGATACCACCGGAGCGATTAGCAAGCTCGATGAAATAATTCCTAGAATAGCCGGCAATGATAAATACACGTCAATATTTTTAAGGTCTAAATATAAATTAGATTTGAAACAGAGCGATGTTCAGGTTGATTTAGATACCTTAAATGCATATGCACCTGAGCAACCAGATGTTTGGATTTTAAACGCAAAATATTTGAACTTAACTGGACGCTCTGATTCAGCGTGTCTACTGGCCAAAAAAGTGCGTTTGTCTGAAGGCGGAGAGGCGTTTGATTTGTCTGAGTTTTGCAAAGACATGGGCAAAACATTAGATCTTTTGAAGTATAGAAAACTAACCTATTCTCTCGGAGATGCCGATTTTATCGTCAATTTAACCCAATTCAATTATAGTGGAGGCATTCAGTTTAATTGGGAAAGGGGTAAGAGTTTTAACCCTAGTGGAATAGAGAAAGGTAAAATCAGTATTGCATCAAAAGCATTAGATTCTGCGTTTTTGCAGACTATGGAATTCAATGCAGATGCAGATGTTAGTTTGGTAGACAATAATTCAACTTTATGGTTGAGCAAAGCACAATACAAAGCATTGAAAGACAATTCAACTTGTAAATTGGGTTTTGGCGCAGGACCGTTAAATGCATACAGGGTAATTGGGCACGAACAAGTTGAAGTTTTTAATGAGTTAAATAAGGAAGTTCTAATTGATTGTGTGGTTATAACAGATGGGGTTAACAAGATATGTTATTTGGACGACGCCGAGAATCCCTTAATTGTAAAAATCGAATCTGAGACATTCAATTTAATTCTCACGAAATTTCAATAAATTTCGTCGGAATAGACAACATTTAAGCAAGTTTTTTGTTATATTCGTAAGTGCGAATGAACAATTTTAGTGAGTTGAAATATCGATTCAATTATGCAAGCCCTACCCTTAAATTAATTTTCATTAATGCAGGGGTTTTTATACTTGCATTGTTGTTTAATTTGTTTGGTTTTTTGTTTTTTGGCGTTAGAGAGTTTTTATCTCCAGTTTTGTCATTGCCATCCCATTGGTCTGAGATTTTCATCAAACCATGGACAGTATTAACTTATCAATTCAGTCACTTTGGAGCCTTGCATTTTGCTTTTAATATGTTGGTTTTGTATTTTTCAGGCAACATATTCTCTGATTTTTTCAATAAGAAGGATTCATTTAAAGTCTATGTTTTTGGTGGATTGATTGCTGCATTGTTGTTTGTATTGGCATCCAACTACATACCTGTTTTTAAAGGCAATACCTATACCTTGATTGGAGCAAGTGGCTCGGTTATGGCCATTTTGTTTGCCGCCACAGTTTATGCACCAAATATTAAAGTCTATTTGTTTGGCACGTTTCAAGTGAAATTAAAATGGATTGCAATAGCATACTTTGTTATGGATTTAATTTCTATTTCAGAATCAA
Source organism: Bacteroidia bacterium (assembly GCA_044357345.1). Taxonomy (GTDB): domain Bacteria; phylum Bacteroidota; class Bacteroidia; order NS11-12g; family UBA955; genus JABMMZ01. The sequence goes on along the minus strand of JBIKPR010000016.1, from coordinate 19,311 downwards.
ATGCAGGCGGTCACATTGCCCATATTGGAGGTGCTATATTTGGTGCTTGTTTTGCGCTATATAGGCAAGGTAAATTGCAGGTTCAAATTCCAGTTCCAAAGTCGGGATCAAAATACAATTCAAGAAAGTTGAAGATTGAGCACAATAGAGGGAATTCCGGGATTAAAAACCCAAGCCTAACATCGAAAAAAGGAAATCCAAGTCAAGAAGAAGTTGATGCCATACTTGATAAAATATCAAAGTCAGGTTACGACCGATTGAGCAGTGAAGAGAAAGATATATTGTTTAAAGCTAGCCAGGATTAAAAAGATTTGATAAAGTTTTTTAGACGCTTCGTTTTTACTTTTAATATAATTGCCGTCATCATTTTGATTGGTTCTTATCTGTCTGCGCTAATAAGTCCTGCAGAAGCATGGATGTTTTCTTTGCTCGGGTTGGCTTATCCATTTATTTTAATCGTAAACATTCTTTTTGTACTTTTTTGGTTATTTCAATTAAAAATTCAAGCCCTCTTGAGTGTTGCTGCGATTGTAATTGGTTCAAGCTTTTTCAACCAATCGTTTCAATTTCGAAAAGAGCCATTAAAACCCGAATCAGATATTAAGTTGGTTTCATACAATGCCGGCTTGTTTGGTTATTTTCAATCGCGATGGTATATGAACGAAATGGCCAATCAAATAAATGAGTTGGAACCTGATGTTTTATGTATTCAAGAATTCTTGAACCTGAGGGGCAACAATACATCGACCATGGATAGCTTGAAAAAGGTTTGTGGGTTTAAATACAGTTATTTTCAATCACTAAAAGATGGTCGTAAAAAAGGGGAGTATGGTATGGCCATATTTAGCCAATTTAAAATTTCGGAAACCGCCTTGGTTCATTTTGATGGATTAACAGGGAATATGTGTTTTTATGCCGATTTACAATTGGATTCAGGTGTGTATCGGTTTTACAATGTGCATTTACAGTCATTTAAGTTCAAGAAACAAGACTATAAATTTGTGACCCAATTACCTGAAGACAACGACGAAAAAATTAAACAATCTAAAGTTTTGTTGAAGCGCATGAAAAGTGCCTACTTGAAGCGTTCTGAGCAAGTAGAGAAAATACGTGAACACATGTTGGAAAGCACGGTTCCTTATTTTGTGATGGGCGATTTCAACGACCCTCCGGTCTCTTATTCCTATTCAACACTCAGTAAAGGATTGAAGGATGCCTTTGTGGAAAATGGATTTGGCATGGGAAAAACATATATAGGCATGATGCCCAATTTTAGAATTGATTATATTTTATATCCGAAGCAGTTTGAAGGCTCTTTTTACAAGACTTATAAGCTTTCGAGCGACCATAGTTTGGTGGCTACAGGATTAAAATATAAAAATGAGTAAATTTATATTTAATTTCGCCACTTGGTAAAAAAGTAGAATATGCATTTTGATTTTGAAAAACCGATTCAAGAACTGATAGATCAGCTTGAAAAAGCCAAAGAAACCCATTCTAAAGGAAAGGTTGCTATGGACGATACGATTAAAACGTTAGAGGCTAAAATTGAGGAGACTAAAAAAGATATTTATGGCCATTTAAGTGGTTGGCAAAAAGTTCAAATTTCAAGACATCCTGAACGTCCTTATGCTTTAGATTATATCTACGGCATGGCTCCAGATTTCATGGAATTGCATGGCGATAGAAACGTAAAGGACGACAAGGCCATGATTGGTGGATTTGGAAGCATCGATGGACAATCATATTTGTTCGTCGGTCAGCAAAAGGGTAGAAACACCAAAGATAGACAGTACCGCAATTTTGGTATGCCCAATCCTGAGGGCTACAGAAAAGCTTTGCGCCTAATGAAATTGGCAGAAAAGTTTAACCGCCCCATCATTACTTTAATTGACACACCAGGGGCTTCTCCCGGCTTGGAAGCTGAAGAAAGAGGACAAGGCGAAGCAATCGCTAAAAACCTTATGGAAATGGCTGTTTTGAAGGTGCCAGTAATTTGCATCGTAATCGGTGAAGGCGCCAGTGGTGGTGCTTTGGGAATTGGTGTGGGCGACAAGGTATTGATGATGGAAAATACTTGGTACTCGGTTATTTCACCTGAAAGCTGTTCATCTATTTTATGGAGAACATGGGAGTTCAAAGAAAAGGCTGCCGATGCTTTAAAATTAACCGCCAACGATATGTTACAAAATGGGTTGATTGATGGTATTATTGAGGAACCACTTGGTGGAGCGCACAATGACATTGAAAAATCTATTGCATCCGTTAAAAAAGAAATCAAAAAGATTTACAAAACATTAAAAGACAAACCATCTGAAGAATTGATTATGGAAAGAATCGACAAATTCAGCAAAATGGGTGTTGTTAGAGAACTAGAAGCATAGTACTTCATCACTATATTTAAAAATCTTATGTCATTCAAATGTCATAATATTTTTTTTATGCAATTTTCCCAAGGTGTCTCGTTATAGTATCTTATGAGAATAAATATCGCTGAACCTTGCAGTGAGAATTGGGATGGCATGGGTCCAAATCCTCGAGGCAAACATTGTTCTAAATGCGAAAAGACTGTGTATGATTTTTCAAGTTATTCGGATTCTGAAATTGTTAATTTCTTTAGGGACCGTCCGAAAGTTTGTGGACGTTTTAATGGCACACAATTGGGGCGTGATTTAAGCCCTAGAACAAACTTGTCGTCTAAATGGGCGCTTGCTGCTTGTGGTGTGTTGTTATTGTCATCAGCGTCTTTAAATGCGCAAAATGAGGTTCAAGTAAGCAAGGATATCAGTCAAGAGACCGTGTCTCAGATTTCAGTTCAATTGACTAGAGTGATTAATGCAACATTTAACGAAGCCAGTACCCGTGAAGCTTGCATTTCAAGAATGAGAATCAAAATAGATAGCTTTTTAATTGATGTGGACATCGACAGCAGCTGCAAGGCCAGTGTTACGATACCGCAGTCATTAAGTGGTGAAAGGGTTGATGTAGAACTATTCAATATTGAAGGTGATACTTTTTATTTAGATTCCGTTAATTTGGGTACGGGTGACATTGTTTTTACTTCTTTGGCCAATGAAAGGTGGACTTATACAAATCCATTAATTAATATATGGACTATTCCTGAGTACCCAGTAATCTCTTATATGGGAATTCCTTCACCATATATTTGGGGATCGCCCATTCTGCCAAATGTTTTTTTAAGTAATCCAGTGGATACGCCTTATCTCGTTACAATGGGTGATACTGTTTTGACAGAAGCCTTAGTAAATCTTGATTCCAACAAACGCATAGTAATGGGTGGGGTGAATAATCGCAAGAAGCAAGGATCATATTTTGGTCCTTGGCTTATTGGAATAATCATTGGTTTGGGTGGTATAATAGCATTGGCTTGGCGAAAATTCAAGAGTAAAATTAAGGCATAAAAAAAGGGAAGCAAAAGCTTCCCTTTTAAAGTATGATGACGGCTGATTACTCAGCAGTTGGTTCGTCTTCTTTTTTAGCTTTGCTTGCTCTTGCTTTTTTCACTGGAGCTTCTTCAGCACTTGCATCAACTGCAGGTGTTTCAATTACTTCAGCTTTAGGCGCTTTTGGAGCAGCTTTAGCTTTTGGAGCTTCAACAGCTGCCGCAGCAGTGTTCTTTACTCTTGGCGCATTATCTGGTCTAGACACTGGAGTAGCATCTTTAACTTCATTGATAATTGCTTTGAAAGCTTCTGGGTGGTTCAATGCTAAATCAGCTAGAGCTTTGCGGCTTAAAGTGATGTTTGTAGCATTACATTTTCCGATGAATTCAGAATAAGACATACCGTATTCTCTAACGGCAGCATTAATACGAACGATCCATACAGAACGAACGTTTCTTTTCTTTTGTTTGCGGTCGCGGTAAGCATAGGTTAAACCTTTTTCTACAGCATTTTTAGCTACAGTCCAAACGTTTTTCCTTCTTCCGAAATAGCCTTTGGCCATTTTAAGAACCTTTTTCCTACGTGCTTTACTGGCGACGTGATTAACTGAACGAGGCATTTTTTTACTTTGTTACTTTTTAAGTTATTTGAGTTATGGCAGGCGTATTACACGGGTAATAACTTAGGCCTGACAATGTTTGTTTCTCTAATTATTTACCGATGGTGAGCATAAATCTCATGTTCGGCATATCCACTTCGCTAACAAGTCCACTTTGGGTCAATCCGCGTTTGCGTTTTGTTGCTTTCTTGGTTAGGATGTGGTTTTTAAACGCTTTTTTACGTTTTATTTTTCCTGAGCCTGTAATGCTTACTCTTTTTTTAGCACTACTGTTGGTCTTCATCTTTGGCATAACTGTACTATTTATTAACTTTTATTTTTTCTTTGTTGGTCCTAAGAGGATAATCATTTTCTTGCCCTCTTGCTTAGGTGTTGATTCTAATTTGGCTACGCCTTCTTCAATCAACTTGTTTGCAAAACGCATTAACAATTCTTCTCCTCTTTCTTTATAAATGATGGTACGTCCTTTAAAGAACACGTATGCTCTTACTTTAGCACCTTCATTTAAAAACTTACTTGCGTGTTTTAGTTTAAAGTCAACGTCATGCTCATCGGTGTTTGGACCGAATCTGATTTCTTTAACTTCATTAACTACAGCATTCGCTTTTAGTTCTTTTTGTTTTTTCTTTTGTTCGTATAAAAACTTATTGTAATCTGCAATACGACAAACCGGCGGTTCTGCATTTGGAGAGATTTCAATCAAATCCAATCCAACTTGCTCCGCCAATTTCATTGCTGCTGATAAGCTCAGAACAGCACTTTCAATATCGTCACCAACTACTCTGACCTCTGGCGCCGTAATAAATTTATTGATACGGTGTAATGCTTCCCTTCTTCCACGGTTTGGGCGAGGTCCACTAGGCTTTTTTGGCTTTACGGTTGGTTTAAACGGTTTCTTTTGCAATATTATATTAAGTTTTTAATTCAATTGGTTTTCAATTTCGGCATCGATATACGCTACTAATGCTTCAACTGACATTGATCCCAAATCTTCACCACCTTGCTTTCTAACTGTTACAGTGTTATCTGTTTGTTCCTTCTCGCCTATTATCAGCATCAAGGGAACGCGCTTCAATTCTGCATCACGTATTTTCTTGCCAGTTTTTTCCGACCTGTCGTCAATGAGGGCGCGAATATCATGCTTTTTTAGGACATTTAAAAGTTTTTCTGAATATTCTTGATATTTCTCGCTTATTGGGAGAATTATTACCTGTTCAGGATTCAACCACAATGGGAATTTACCCGCATAATGCTCCAACAAGAATCCGATGAAACGCTCGTGGGTACTCAATGGCGCTCTATGGATAATCAATGGTCTTTCCTTTTCGCTCTTCTCATTGATGAAATACAAATCGAAACGCTCTGCTTGTGCAAAGTCAACTTGATTAGTAGCTAAAGTAAACTCTCTGCCTATAGCACTGTAGATCTGAATGTCTATTTTCGGTCCGTAAAATGCGGCTTCGTCCTCAACTTCAATAAATGGTATGTTCGCATTAACCAATACGGTGCGCACCATGTCCTCAGTCTCTTTCCATAATTCTGGTGAATTGATGTACTTCTGACCAAGTTTTTTAGGATCGTGTTTGCTAAATCGCATCACATATTTATCGATGCCAAATACCTTGAAGTATTTTAAATACAACGCATTTACAGCTTTGAATTCAGCCTCAAATTGTGCTTTGGTGCAATAAATATGGGCATCGTTCATTTGTAAGGAACGCACGCGCATCAAACCAAATAATTCACCAGTTTGCTCATATCTGTAACATGTTCCGTATTCAGCATAGCGAACTGGAAGGTCTCTGTATGATTTAGGTGTTGCTGCAAATATTTTATGGTGGTGCGGACAGTTCATCGCCTTTAGATAGTAATTGATACCATCCAATTCCATTGGCGGGAACATGCTGTCTTTATAATAGGGGAGGTGACCGCTTTTGATGTATAAACTCTCTTTTGCAATGTGCGGAGATTTTACACGCATGTAACCAGCGTCTTTTTCTGTTTTCTTTGCAAAACCTTCTAACAACTCAATAATGGCCGCACCTTTTGGCAACCACAAAGGCAAACCTGGTCCGATGTCATCATCAAATGCAAATATCTCTAATTCTTTACCCAATATTCTGTGGTCGCGTTTCTTTGCTTCTTCAAGCATCAACATATGCGCATCCAATTCAGATTTTTTAGGGAACGTTATGCCGTATATTCTTGTGAGTTGTTTGTTTTTCTCATCGCCTCGCCAATAAGCACCGGCCAAATTCAATAACTTCACTGCTTTAATAAAACCAGTGTTCGGTAAATGTGGTCCTCTGCACAAATCGGTAAAATTGCCTTGTTCGTAAAATGTGATTTCACCATCTGTCAAATCTTGAATCAATTCCAATTTGTATGGGTCGCCTTTTTGGGTGAAATACTCAAGGGCTTCTGCTTTTGAAACTTCTTTGCGGATGTAAGCATTCTCTTGCTTAGCCAATTCAAGCATTTTAGCTTCTAATTTGGCGAAATCCTCACTGCTGAATTTGTGATCACCCAAATCGACGTCGTAGTAAAAACCACTGTCAATGGCTGGTCCGATACCAAATTTGACCTCTGGATATAAAACCTCTAATGCTTCTGCTAATAAGTGCGCAGATGAATGCCAAAACGTTTGCTTGCCTTCTTTGTCGTCCCATTTCAATAAAACCAAGTTCGCATCTTCCGTTATCGGTCTTCCCGTTTCCACGACTACTCCGTTAACTTTTGCTGCGATAATGTTGCGCGCTAAGCCTTCGCTTATGCTTTGCGCAACTTGATGTGCTGTAACACCTTGGGGATAGTTTCTGACACTTCCGTCTGGTAATGTGATTTGTATTTCCGACATAAAAAGGATTGCAAAGATAAGACGTTTTACTCAAAATATTGGAATAGGAACGTCCAAATATTTGCTTTTTAGCCAATTGATAATTCCCTAAAAATAATAAAATGAATTTATAAACTTTTATAAATCAAATCAAAACCGCCAGGCTAATCCAACTGTATTGGTGAGACCCACTCTTGATGAGTAAATATTCCATCTTTTTTCTTTTCGTTCAGCCAATGGCTTATCGATGTTGAATTTATAAAAATGGGCATCCACCGCGGCATCTACAATATTAATGAGGTAAAATGCGGCCATTGCGATGATGCTGTAATCTCTATTGGTTCTGTAGTAGTTTCTTTGAGCCTTTAATGATTCAATAGGTATACTGGCATAAAATTGAGCAGGATTCGTACTGCTGTCATTGTCCGATAATAGATTCAATGCATTTTGTTTTCTGCGCAGAGAGTCTCTGTTTCGAAACATGAAATAAGTAGAAGTGCCAAGTGCAGCATACACAATAGGAATCTTCCAATACTTTTCATTGTACGCTTGACCTAATCCGGGCAAAAATGCGCTGTACAAACTGGCCTTGTGGGGCGAGTGTTTGGGAGGTGTTTTTAGGCTGTCTTTTTTTGTTTTAATTCCAGAGAATACAAACTGAGGCTCTGCAGCCTTGGCAAATGCATTTCTTTGTAAAAAAAATAAAAGTCCGAATAAAATCCACTTATTCATTGTCAGCTAAGCTGCTCAAAATTCGTTCCAAATCTTGGTAGTCTTTAAAGCTGATTATAATTTCACCCTTGTTGCCTTTTGATTTGATGGCGACATTGCTGGCCAAGTTTTGATGTATTTTTTCAATTTTGAATTTTAATGCATCATCAATTTCGAATATTGCTGGAGCTGATTTGCTTGGGGTGGAAGATGGCGCAGTTTTATTGCTTTTTGCTTGTTTAACTATTTCTTCAGCACCTCTAACGCTTAAACTTTCGTTTTCTATGCGTTTGAACAAGATGATTTGCTCATCGGTGTCTTCAACACTTAAAATAACTTTTGCATGGCCCATGCTGATTTTATTTTGTTGCAAGCCAATTTGAACTTCGTCAGGTAATTTCAACAAACGCAAATAGTTGGTCACTGTGCTTCTTTCTTTGCCTACGCGTTCGCCCAATTCTTCTTGTTTCAAATTGCACTCTTCCAAAAGACGCTTGTAACTTAATGCAACTTCAATGGCATTTAAATTTTCACGTTGGATGTTTTCAATCAATGCCATTTCAAGCATTTCTTGGTCATTCGCTATTCTAATGTAAGCAGGGATGCGTTCTAAACCAGCCATAATAGAGGCTCTGGTTCTGCGCTCACCACTGATTAATTGGTATTTGTCGTAACCCATTTTACGCACAGTAACTGGTTGAATCAAACCATGTACTTTAATGGATTCTGACAATTCATTTAAAGCTTTAGCTTCAAATTCAGTTCTTGGTTGGAAAGGATTCGCTTCAATGTTGTTGACATCTATTAATTGCACACCACCACCTGCGCGGTATTCATCACTTACAGTGATATCAGTGTCTACGTTGTTAAGTAGGGCAGATAAGCCCCTTCCTAGGCCACCTTTTTTTGGTTTAAACGGGGTTTCTTTTTCTTTGCTCATTTCACTCATGTTTGTGCGTTATTCCATTACTTTTTCTGCCTTTTCCATTCTAGTCATGCCATTTCTTTGTAAGATTTCTCTGGCAAGATTCAAATAAGTGGTTGATCCTTTGCTTGAAACATCATGGGCAATTACAGGCACACCAAAACTAGGTGCTTCACTTAATTTGGTATTTCTTGGAATAATGGTGTCGAATACCAGGTCTTGGAAGTGCATTTTCACATCTTCAACCACATGGTTGCTCAATCTCAAACGGGAATCATACATGGTCAACAAGATGCCCTCTATGCCAAGATTTTTGTTTAGTTCTTTTTGAACAATGCGTATGGTATTTAACAATTTACCCAATCCTTCCAATGCAAAGTACTCGCATTGAACTGGGATAATAATTGAATCGGCTGCACACAATGAATTGGTGGTGATTAATCCCAAAGAAGGTGAACAATCAACAATGATAAAATCATACTCTTTTTTCAATGGCTCGAAAACACGTTTCATCACGCGCTCGCGATTTGGTAAATCTATCATTTCCAATTCAGCTCCGACCAAGTTGATGTTCGAAGGCAAAAGATCTAAATATTTTAGGTCGGTGCTCAAGATGACATCTTTGGGTGCGGTGTCGTTGATTAAGCAATCGTACAAACCAATTTTAATGTTTTGTGGATCGAATCCAATTCCAGATGAGGAGTTCGCTTGAGGATCTGCATCAACCAGAAGCGTCTTGAATTCAAGTACAGCAAGACTGGCCGCTAGGTTAATTGCAGTGGTGGTTTTACCTACTCCACCTTTTTGATTGGCTATTGTGATTATTTTTCCCATTGATTGTGCGTGTATCTGTTATATATCTAAAGTTTGTCCGATATTCATTAATGTTAGCAGTTTGCCCGATAAATTGAATTGGTTAACGGCTTCTTGGTGCTCAACGACTATATATCCAAAAGTATCATAGTGCATGCCTATGATGTGGTTGCATTTGATGAACTTAGAGGCTGTAATAGCATCTGTGATATCCATAGTAAAATTATTGCCAATTGGTAAAAAGGCAAAGTTTAAATTGTGTCTTTCGGCAATAAGCTGCATGTCTAATGTCAATGCGGTGTCGCCACTGTAATAAAATGATTTGCCCTCAGAGTCGATTACAAATCCTGCAGGATTGCCGGCGTAACTGCCGTCAGAAAAAGAACTTGAATGAACCGCTTTCACCATTTGAACGGTTCCAAAATCAAAATTAAAGAATCCACCAATATTCATCGGATGGGTGTTCTCATGGCCTTGGCGTTTTGCCCATTCTGATATTTCCCAAATGCCAATTATCATTGCCCCAGTGCGCTTTGCAATGGCCATGGCATCGGCTGTGTGGTCGTTGTGCGCGTGACTCAAAAAGATATAATCAGCATCTATCGAATTGATGTCTATGTCTTTAGCCAAGGGATTTTCCGAAATGAAAGGGTCAAACAACAAGGCTTTTCCACCTGTGTGAATACTGAAACAAGAATGTCCGTAATATTTTACCTTCATTTATACTTAAATTTGAACTTTCAAAAATAGGATGAAGCAATCTAGAAATTTTCTTAAAACGTGGCTATTTTTCCCCATCGCAATTTGGATAAATAGTTGTCAAAATGTGGATAATTCAAAATTTTCGAATTACTTTTTCTACAATGAAGATCAAAATATTACCACATTAGATCCTGCTTTTGTAAAAGCGCAGAGTGAAATTTGGGCTGTGTCACAAATCTTTGAAGGTCTTGTAGAATATGATGACAGTTTACATATTAAACCTTGTTTAGCCAAATCATGGAGCATCAGTGAAGATGGTAAAACGTATACCTTTCATTTGAGAAATGATGTTTATTTCCACAAGAGTCCTTTGTTTAAAGATTCAATCCGAAAAATGTCGGCAGAAGATGTTGTTTTCAGTTTGTCGAGAATTGCCGACCCCAAAACGGCTTCCCCGGGTGCATGGATATTCAATGATAAAATGGACCTGCGTTGTTTTGAACATTCTGATTCTTTTAAGTTGCCCATAATAGCCATCAACGACAGCACCATTCAACTTGAGTTAACCCATGCCTTTAGCCCATTTCTTGGTATTTTGGCCATGCCATATTGTTTTGTTGTTCCCAAAGAAATTAATACCAACGATTTCAGAAACAACCCTGTAGGCACTGGGCCATTTGTGTTTCGTAAATGGGAGGAAGAAGTAAGTGTTTTATTGGGTCGAAATGTTTTGTATTACCGCTTCAATGAAGGATACCGTTTGCCGTATCTAGATGGAATTTTAATCGATAATGTAAAAAACAAACAAACAGCCTTTATGAAGTTTGTTCAAGGGGAATATGATTTTTTCAATGGCATAGATGCCACCATAAAAGATGAGTTGTTAAGCCATTCAGGGAAATTGAAGCCGAAGTATAAAACACAATTTAATCTTTTAAAATCACCTTTCTTAAACACAGAATATATCGGGTTCAATTTGAATCCTAAGTTTAGCAACGAAGCAACGAGCAATTTGTATTTTAGACGGGCCTTGAATTTTGCCATTGACCGTGAAAAGTTAATCGGTTTCTTGCGCAATGGCGTTGGTACGCCTGCGTATTATGGTTTTACACCCATTGGATTGCCTAATTACCCATACAATGATATTCAAAAAACAATGTTCAATTTAGACAGTGCTTTGTATTATTTGAAGGCGTCTAAGATAAATTCACAGACCATGAAACCCATTGAACTTAATACCACCCAAGACTATTTAGAACTAATGGTTTTTGTGCAAAAAGAATGGGCAAAAATTGGGGTTCCTGTTAAAATCAATGTGCATCCTTCTAGCTTTTTAAGGCAGTTGCGAAAAGACCAAGAAATTAATTGTTGGAGAGGAAGTTGGATCGCAGATTACCCTGATCCTGAAAACTATTTGGTTTGTTTTGAAACTCGGAATTTCAGTCCCAATGGCCCCAATTACTTTCATTATTCCAATGCCACGTATGATCAAATGGTGCAAGAAAGCAATGTGTGTTTGAACGATTCAATGCGTATGCAAATGCTTGCAAAAGCCGAGAATAAAATGAAGGCTGAGCAGCCATGTGTGGTGTTATATTACGATGAGAGTATCCGCATGACGCAGACTTGGGTACAGGGACTGAATGCAAACCCAATTAACTTTTTGCGTTTGCGTGAAGTAAGAAAAGTGAAAAGATAGAGTTTGTTCTTTACTGCCTTTGAGTAAAGCTAAATGGTTATAGAATAGACATTCCCAGTATTTTTATGCGAAAAAAAACCAGAAGGATAGATTATTTACAGTTGCATTCTTGCTTCTAAGCGCTCAATGTATTTCCACTTTAAAACCGCAATTTGTGTTTCAAGCCAAAGCGCTTGGGTGGCTTTGGATTTTATGGTGGCAAGTACCTCGATTTTTAATTTTTCAATTTGCTCTCCAATTGAAGTGTTTGAGGCAGAATCAGCTTCGTCAATCATCTCATTTAAATCCATCATATCCATTAGGAATTCTTGGGGCAATTTGATGTTGTCGTCACCGTGATTGAGTTTTAGCTCAACCAAATATTGAGCACGACGGATGTCGTTGCTCAAAGTTTTGTAGGCAATGTTGTTGAATGAAGAACTCGCAACAGCTATGTTTTGAGCTTGTGAATCATCTCCGTAATAATCGGGATGGTAAAGTTTGCTCTTGTCTAAATAACAGTTCTTAAGTACCGCTTTATCGATATCAAATACCTCATCCAATCCATAAAAAATGAAATAGTTGTTGGTGTTTGGTCTCTCTAAAACGGGAAGCGTCATTTAGCGAATATTTTATAAATGTCGTTGCCAAAGGCAAAGACCATTAATCCGAGCAGCAGAACCATGCCTATAACTTGCATTACTTGCATGAATTTCTCACTCAATGGTCTTCTAATAACCATTTCGACCAATAGGAATACGACGTGACCTCCATCAAGAGCCGGAATTGGCAATAGGTTCATAAAGGCTAGGATCAAACTTAATAAACCAGTTAAGGCCCAAAATCTTTCCCAAACCCAATTAGAACCAAACATGGTTGCAATGCCTATTGGACCTTGCACCGATTTGCGGGGATCAATTTTACCGCTTACCAATTTCTTTAATCCTGTGATGTTATCGCTCAATGCTTCACTTGCTTTGCTAGAACCTGCAGGAATTGCAGAGGCAAAAGAGTAGTCAATGTTTTCTAAGCTATTGAAATAGTATACTTGTTGGAAAAATCCAAGTGTACCGTCTTTACTTACAGTAACTGCGATGCTTAAAGTGTCAGCACCTCTTAAAACAATTAAATTGGTTTTCTTGCCTCCATAATTCACAATTCGTTCTTTGTATTCGTGGTACCATTGAACAGCCGTGTCGCTAAGTCCAATGACTTGGTCGTTCTTTTTTAAACCAGCTTTTTCTGCTTCAAAACCAGGGGCAACACTATCAACGATGCATGGCATACGCAAATCGAAAAGTGAATTTTTCTTGTCTGATATTTGGTCAATGATATTGTCTGGTAAAGTCAATTTAATTGACTGTCCATCGCGCATCACATCATAATAATTGCCTGAGTTTAAAAACACAGATGGTTTTTTAATTTCGTCGATATATTTAGCAGGAACGCCATTTACACCCAAAATTACATCGCCGTCTTTTAAGCCAATATTGCGGCCAACTTCTTGAGCGTGTATGCCGTATTTTACTTCACTTAGTGGAAGTTTTGATTCGCCATAATACCAAGTTGCGAGTATAAAAATAAGAAAACCCAAAACAAAGTTTACGGTCACACCACCAATCATAACGATTAGTCTTTGCCAAGCTGGCTTGCTTCTAAATTCCCATGGTTCAGCAGCTTTTTTTAGTTGCTCGGTATCCATGCTTTCGTCTACCATTCCTGATATTTTTACATAGCCACCAAGTGGCAACCAGCCAATACCGTATTCAGTATCTCCTCGTTTGAAGCTAAATAGTTTAAATCCCCAAGCATCAAAGAAAAGATAGAATTTTTCCACTTTAATGCCAAACATTCTCGCTGCTACAAAATGCCCTAATTCGTGTAAGGTAACCAAAATTGCTAATGCCAGAATAATCTGACTTGCCATAATCAATGCGTCCATGATAATAAAGGTGCGAAGATAATCAATTTAATGGAATAAGGGAAGGTGTTTAACGGGTAAATCGAGTAGCTTAGCGAGTAGGGGGGGGATGGTTATTTGTTATTAGATTGTCGATGCCTGATTAAGGTTGACCGTTTTAAACTAACGTAATTTTGTCAGTGGGGTGTTTTCCACCCCACTAATTGTAATCGAAATAATATTAAATTGCTCTTGTTGGTGTTAGGGCGCCTAACGTTTTACCCCATAGTGTGTTTCAGCTTTGTGAAACTCTACTATGGGGTTGCCCTCTCAATTCTATGTATATAATACAAGAGCCCCGAACTAGAGTTTTTCACTCCCCATGGCAGAATTCGCTCAAAGCTGCGAATATCCTGCACTAGAGTTTTGTATACACAAAACACAGAGCAGAACAAAGCGCCACAGGGCAGGTCGTTGCAAACACAGTACGGGGTAAACTACACGGTGGTCTTCGGGGCGCGAGATTTCGATATTGAAAAGCATTAAACTAAATAATGAATATTGGGATTAGAGATTTAGAAATTGATAAACTGATCTTCCAGAATGAAATGCCGTCTCAAGGGTGTTTTCCACCCTTGAGTTTTGAATGCAATGTTTTTTGATTTTCTAAAATCTTATAATTATGAATATTAGATTCACTTTCTTTCATACGCGTAACTATTCAACTTATTAAGCTGTCGAAATGTATCAGTATTTCCGATTGCCTCGCTCTTGACTGTTGCTCTTACTTCTTGTTTGTGCGCCTCACCTCGCCCTCTGTCTCCGCTACGCTGCGGCTTTGTGGCCAGAGCGCCACAAGAGCTACACGGCGGTCTTCGGGGCGCGACATTTCGTTCAGGAAAGGCAATAGTTAAGAGTTGAGAAATTGATCTTCTTGAACGAAATGATGTCTCAAGGGTGTTTTTCACCCAATGTTTTTTGAATTGCTAAAATCTTATAATTATGAATATTAGATTTACTCTCTTTATTAGGCGTAAATATGCAAATTATTAAGTTTTCGAAATGTGTCAGTATTTCCGATTGCCCTGCTCTTGCTAAAGCCCGTTGCGCTTTGTCCTGCTCTGTATTTTGTGAAACAAAATTCTAGTGCAGGGTGAATGAAGAGAAGCGGAATTCTCTGCAACTGGGCTCTCGTCGGCGAGTCCCTAAGTGTCATTCTGGAAATAAAAAAGACCAAAAAGTAGAGATGATGATTAAAAAATGAATAAATGTCGTATCACGAATGCCGGCTCCACTCAGTCCTCTTGCTGTTGTTGTTCCCGGCGGTGTTGCCTTCGGCGAGTCCCTAAGTGTTGTCATTCGGGAAATAAAAAAGTCCAAAAAGCAGAGCCTTTTTGTCCTCTTTTTTGTTTTACTCCGAATTATAAAAACTTGAGGTTTTTAAATTCTCCGTAAATCAAAAAAAGTCAAAGCTTTCGCTTTGACTTTTTTATTCTTCTGTACCCAGGGCGGGACTTGAACCCGCACAGCCGTGAAGCCACAGGATTTTAAGTCCTGCGTGTCTACCGATTCCACCACCTGGGCATATTTCCGTCCCATTCTACCGAATGAAGGAAATAAAAAAAGCCCATGGTTTGGGCTTTTTGGAGCGAGAAACGAGGCTCGAACTCGCGACCTCAACCTTGGCAAGGTTGCGCTCTACCAACTGAGCTATTCTCGCAATCTTTAAAGAACTTTTCTTCCCGTTTGGGGGTGCAAATATAGAAAAAAAATTAAATTTGCTCCAAGAAATTTTTAAAATATTTTTATTTATGCAACGTTTTGTATCCTATTGGGAAAAGTCAGTACTGCTTAAACCCTTTGATTTTACTATACTCGGCGCTGGTTTGATAGGCAAACAAATTGCCATAAAAATTAAGAAAAAATTTCCTTCCGCAAGGGTCGCTATGGTCGATAAAATGCCAATTTCGTACGGTGCCTCCACCCGAAATGCGGGTTTTGCCTGCTTCGGAAGCGTCTCAGAAATCGTCGATGACTTTAATAGAAGTCCCCAAAATGAAGTTTATAATCTTATCCAAAAGCGTTTTACCGGAATTCAACAATTGAAACAGGAATTTGGTGAAGCCAATATCGGGTTTAAACCAACGGGGAGTTTTGAGGTCTTTCAATCGGAGGCTGATTTTCAAGCCGCAGAATCGCAATGCCAAGAAATAAACTCTGAATTGAATGCGCGCTTCGGATACAAACAGGTCTTTAATCTGCAAAGTGCCGATAATCTTAAAATGAATTTTGGCCCAAGCACCATTTATAACCCTTATGAAGGTATGCTGAATTCTGGCTTGCTTAACCAAACCGTTAACAGCATTGCACATACTTTAGATATCATTCCTCTATATGGTCTGAACATTGTTTCTTACCATGCTTCTCAAAATGGCTATACCTTATTGTCTGATTCTGGTATGGAAATACAAACCAATCAACTCATCATCGCCAACAATGCTTTTGCAAAAGATTTATTGCCTCAAGAAGACATAAAACCTGCAAGGGGGCAGATTGTGATCACGAAACCAATAGACAATCTTCCTTTTGATGCCATATTCCACGCCGATAAAGGCTACATCTATTTCAGACGAATTGATGACCGTATTCTTATTGGTGGGGGTAGAAACCATTTCTACGAGCAAGAAAATACCTTTAATATGCAAGGCACACATAACCTAAAAGATTTCTTATCCAATTATATTAAGGAATGGATACTACCCAATACCCCTTTCGAAATCGATATGCACTGGAGTGGCATTATGGGAATGGGGAAGGAGAAGTTGCCGATAGTCAAGAAAGTTGACGAACATCTGGGCATCTGCGTGCGCATGAGCGGTATGGGTGTAGCGCTCGGTCCTGTGCTCAGCGACGAAGTCCTTGCTTGGTATTAAACTGCTTTAAATTGGTACTTCCATCAGCAAAACTTCTGCATCGCTATCGGCTAGAATCTCTATTTCTGAAAGTTCCCAAAGTCCCAGTCCATCTCTACGCTCTAACTTTTGTCCATTAACACTTAATTCTCCACTTAATACAAATACATAAACACCATTGCCTTCCTTTTTTATAGTATAGGTATGCGCATTGCCTTTGTCTAATTGTGCAATATGAAACCAGGCGTCTTGGTGTATCCAAACACCCGCATCGTCTGCATTGGGCGATAAGATTTGTTGCAGTTTGTTTTTGCGGTCTTCTAGGTTTAGCGTTATTTGATCATACCTCGGCGTAACATCTTTCTTGTTTGGGAATATCCAAATTTGTAAGAATTTAACTTCTTGGTCTTTATTCTTGTTGTACTCGCTGTGTCTGATGCCAGTTCCTGCGCTCATCACCTGAATGTCCCCATCGCTGATAACGGTGGTGTTGCCCATGCTGTCTTGGTGCTCCAAATCGCCCTTCAATGGAATGGAAATGATCTCCATGTTCTCGTGCGGGTGGGTACCAAAGCCCATGCCTGCAGCAACGGTGTCGTCGTTCAATACCCTTAATACTCCAAAATGCATGCGCTCTGGGTTGTAATAATTGGCGAAACTAAAGGTGTGAAAACTTTGCAACCATCCATGGTTGGCATTGCCTCGACTGTCTGCTGAATGATAAACGCTTTTTGACATATTATTGGGTGTTAAATTTCAATACAAAATTGATTCATTTAAGTTTCTGTTTTGTTAAACTGGATTAAGAAATTTTCAAGCGACAGAATAAGCCTCTTTTTCCAATCTGTAAAATTTAAGTATCTTCGCTCCATGCAAACGCATCCGCTGAATGACATAAAGAGATCATTGCTCACCATGGAGCCACATGAGTTAACGGCGCTCTGTTTGCGTTTGGCCAAATACAAAAAAGAAAACAAAGAGCTTTTGGCTTATTTGCTTTTTGAAAGCAAAGACGAAGCACAATATATAGAGGACTTGAAATTAGAAATCGATGCCTTCTTTGATGAGCTTAAGTTTTTCGGCGCTTACCATTACACCAAACAAATTCGAAAAATTTTAAGACTGCTTGCCAAACACATTAAATATTCCTCAACGCCCGCTACAGAAGTCGAATTGCTGATTCATTTTTGCCAACGCTTGCAAAAACTCATTGCAGGTAAACATCCCATCACCGCGCTTGAAAACATCTATGCAAGACAAGTAGATAAAATAGAAAAGTCTATGGCCAAATTGCACGAGGACATTCAGTTCGATTTTGCTAAAGATCTTCGTGACTTGAAGGCGAGCATCGATGAATAAAAGTCTGTAATTCTTTAAGGCAGGGACAAACCTTTTTTAAGGTTTTATGTTTAATTCACATTCCATGCATTTGCATGCCTAAAAAAATATTATTTTTGCAACTTTATGAGCTTGACAGATTCTTCACACAACGTTATTAAATCGCCTATCGGCAATACCCTTCACTGTAAAAATTGGGTTACAGAAGCAGCTTACCGCATGCTGATGAACAACCTAGACCCTGATGTCGCTGAGAAACCAGAAAACCTCGTGGTATATGGTGGAACGGGTAAAGCAGCCCGCAACTGGGAAAGCTACCATTTAATTGTGAAAGCATTGGAAGATCTTAATGAAGATGAAACCTTATTGGTTCAGTCGGGCAAACCAGTGGGTATTCTTCCAACACATAAAGACGCTCCGCGTGTAATTATTTCTAATTCTCAATTGGTGCCGCATTGGGCCAATCTCGATTACTTCAGAGATTTAGAAGCTAAAGGTTTAATTATGTACGGTCAAATGACCGCTGGTTCATGGATATATATTGGTTCTCAGGGTATTGTTCAAGGCACTTATGAAACCTATGCTGAATGTGCCCGTCAACATTTTAATGGAACCTTAAAAGGGACTTTGAATGTTACTGCTGGTTTGGGCGGTATGGGTGGCGCTCAACCACTTGCAATCACCATGAACGAAGGTGTTTGCTTGGCTGCCGAAATGGAAGAATGGCGCATTAAAAAACGTTTGGATACCCGTTACCTTGACGTGATGACCAAAGACATAGACCAAGGTATTGATATGGCGCTTAAAGCCAAAGCAGAAGGCTTGGCCGTTTCTATTGGTGTGCATTGCAATGCGGTCGATTTGCTTGAGCGTTTAAAATCCAGAGGTGTGGTGCCTGATACTTTAACCGACCAAACATCTGCCCACGATCCTTTGGTGGGTTATTTTCCGGAAGGTTATGATGTAGAAAGTGCTGACCGTTTGCGCAAAACTGATCCTACACGTTACACCAACGAAAGTTATTGCACTATGGTGCACCATGTTAAATTGATGATTGAATTCCAAACCAAAGGCAGTGTGGTGTTCGATTATGGAAACAATTTACGTGGACGTGCACTTGAAAAAGGTTTAACAAATGCATTCGATTTCCCCGGTTTCGTACCTGCGTTTATCCGTCCTCAGTTTTGCCAAGGCCGCGGACCATTCCGTTGGGTGGCACTTAGCGGTAATCCAGAGGATATTTACGCTACCGATAAAAAAATATTAGAATTATTCCCTGAAGATGAAGGCTTGAGAAGATGGATTACCATGGCTCAAGACCGTATTGAATTCCAAGGACTACCTGCCCGCATTTGCTGGTTGGGTCAAGGTCAACGCGAAAAAGCAGGTCTTGCTTTCAACGAAATGGTGAAGAACGGAGAGGTGAGTGCACCAATTGTTATTGGCCGCGACCATCTTGATACAGGCAGTGTT
>JBIKPR010000122.1:0-3957 GCA_044357345.1 Bacteroidia bacterium | reverse complement strand
ACCGTGGTGTTTTATACGGTTTGGGTGAATACATTGCCATTATTGACAGCGACGACGAATACAAACCGAACCATTTGAGCACTTGCTTACAAGAAATAAATGGCTTGGACTTAATTTGCTCAACCACCGAAACAATAGTTGACAGTGATAACGATTATTATGTACCCGATAAAAACGACCTAACAAAACTCATACATCTTGATGATGTGATTTTATTTGGGACCTTTTTTGGAAGGAAGGAAGTGTTTAATACGATTGATTTTAAAACAGGGTTCTCCGCTGATTCTGATTTTTTCGAACAAGCAACCAAACTGTTTCGTGTAAAAAAGCTAGACCTACGTACCTATGTTTACCATAGAAATATTCCGACGAGCATTTGTGCAACCATCAAAAAAGCCAATTTAGTCAATGCTTAAACATGGCGATTGATTCGTTAGTATTTCCTCCAAACACAAATTTAGTAATGGCCTGTCTCATTACTGGTGTGCATGATGTAAACCGCAACACGATTTTAGCCAACGATTCCCGTCAATTGCTGAAAGATTGGGCCGAATCCATTGGAGAAGCGCGTTTAAAGGGTGTTGTTTTTCACAATAACTTATCCGAAGAAATCTGTAAATCGTTTGATAAAGAGTCGATTTCGTTTATTAAAATCGTTTACGACCCACAATTTAATCCCAATGTATTTCGATATTTTGTTTACCTTGATTTTTTAAAGCATCATATCCAAGAACTCAACGGAATTTTCATGACTGATGTTAGCGATGTTGTTATTGTAAACAATCCATTTACAGATCCGCTTTTTCTTGAAAATCCAAGTTCCCTTTTTTGTGGCGACGAACCCAAAACATTGAACAACGAATGGATGATTGCCCATTCTGAACATTTGCGCAAAAACATAGCAGATTATGCCGCATACGAAAGTAAGTTTGCTAATGAGACCTTATTGAACTGCGGAATTATTGGAGGCGCTGCTTCTTTGTTTTTTGATTTTTTAAAGCAACTTTGTGCAATTCACCAGCACGCTAACCGTGAAAACAAAACGGCTTACACTGGCGACATGGGTGTTTTCAATTATTTGGTGCGGACACAATTTAACGATCAACTAATACATGGTGCTCCGGTAAACACGGTATTTAAATTGTATGAAGATGAACGAAAGGATTGTTGGTTTAGACATAAATAAAAACAGCAAGGGCCCTGCACGAGAGATTGTTCAGAGCAACAATCACCATGCAGGGTGAAACAAGAGCCCCGATTGCAATCGGGAGAGGAAATCGAAGCATGTTGTAGCCTTCGTTAGTTGTCTCGATTTATCAATTTATCGGTTTCTCAATTTCCAATCACCAATAATTTATCCCGTACCGTGACGCAACGAAGTGAAGTCTCCGGTACAGGGACCAATAACTAGTACCCCAGAATCCCTGTCCTCAAATTATACAAATTCGTAAAATCCTCAGCTGCCATGGCTTCGCAGGCATAGACGCTGCGTACACCACTGCGGCAATAAATAAGATAGGTCTTACTGCGGTCTAGGTTTTTGAACTTTTCTTCAAATTCTCCATTGTACATATCCAACTCAGTAATTGCACCATCTATAATTCCTGCCGCACATTCAGCAGCGGTTCTTACATCTAAAATGACGGTGTTTTCTTCTTGTGCTTTAAGTTTAAATTCTTCAGGACTTAAGTTGCTGTATAGGTCGTTTTCCATAAAAAGTAAGCGCAAATATCAATGATTTTTGGCGGAATGAATATGAAAAATTTTGGTGTAACATTTGTCACATTTGCTTCTTAATTGTCTTCCTAACTTTGCAGCATCATGGAAGAACTTAACCGTAAAAACCATTGGGAGAATATCTACCAAACCAAAGCCTTGAATGAGGTGAGTTGGTATCAAGAGAGGCCGGAAACTTCTTTGTATTTTTTTGAAAAATTTAAGGTGCCAAAAGCAGCGAAGATTATTGATATTGGTGGAGGCGATAGCTTTTTGGTCGACCATCTTTTAAAATTGGGTTATACCGATTTAAGTGTTTTGGATATTTCAGAAGCGTCTCTTGAACGCGCGAAAATCCGTTTGGGCGAAGAGGCGCAAAAAGTAAAATGGATTGTATCGGACATCGTGACTTTTGTGCCATTAGAGAAATATGATGTATGGCACGATAGGGCTGCGTTTCATTTTTTAAGTACAGAAAATGAAGTGGCAGAGTACACTAAAATTGTAAAAAACAATGTGCAGGATAATGGCTTGTTAATTGTTGGGACTTTCTCGGAAAATGGACCATTAAAATGCAGTGGAATTGAAATTAAGCAATACTCGCAAACCCAGTTGTCGCATGTTTTTGAAGACAGTTTTAAGAAAATTGAATGTTTTAATGTCGACCATGCAACACCTTTTAACACCACCCAGAATTTTACCTTTTGTAGCTTTTTAAAAGCGGCTTAAAAAATTACTTTTAAAAGTTCATTTACCTTTTCTTTTCTAAAAGTATTTAGGTTTATGAATCCTTTAGAAATTAAAAAGCCTTGTGGCGAAAACTGGGACAATATGCGCCTTGGTTTGATCTCTAGACATTGTGGTAAGTGCGACAAAGACGTTGTCGATTTCACCCAAATGAGCAAGCCAGAAATCTTTCAGTATCTATACAATAATAGAGATAAGAAAACCTGCGCTCGTATTTATGCTTGGCAAGTGGATTATACGTATGAGGATATCGAGCTTACAATAGAGAAGCTAAAACCTGCACAACGAAAAAGCAATTATTATTTTTATTTATTGGCCTTGGGTGCCTTTGCTTTGGGAAGCTGTAATTATGAAAATAAAACTGTAGATAACCGTGTTGTAGAAAATATCAATGTGGGGCAAATAAGTCCAAGTGCCGACACTTCAATTAAGAAAAAGGATTCAGCATTAAAGGAAGTGAAAATCGGAAAAATTAAGGCGGTGCATATTGAACCTATTCCTGATCCTGGGTATATTATTCAAGGTGAAATGCCCATGCCTTATGAACCAGAATTGACGGAAACTGTCCTAAATCCCGATGATATGGTTTACAATATAGTTGAGCAAATGCCGGAGTTTTATGGCGGTTCAGAAACTCTAAAAATGTATGTTGATTCACGCTTGAAAAATATTGAAAATGAGAATGGCTCAAGCGGTAAGATAATAGTCAACTTTGTTGTCGATGAAAACGGTGTAATTAGCAACCCAAAAATCATAAAATCTGTGCAAGGATTGCAAAATTATGAAAAGGCAATAATTAAAATTTTCAATGAAATGCCGAAGTGGAAAGCAGGGGTACAAAGCGGTCGTGCGGTAAAAGTGAATATGAATTTTCAAATGCACATTGAAGGGGATAGGACTTAAATATTTTATTGTTTTATAAAGCTATTTGATGAATAAATAGTTTAACACCTGAAAAATTAGCATTCAATCGCTCCGGAGGTGCGAAATTATACTTGCCCCGAAACCAGAGACTCTGCTTCGCCGCGTCACGGTATTGGGGTTTTGCTTCGGAGAAGCATAAATATTATAGCATTTCATACAAACGAAATCTCCGCTCCGTAGGAGCGGTATTATGATAAACCGCCAATGCGGTTTAATTTAAAAATTGCCATTGACTCGCACTGTAGGTGTGAAATTATAATTGAATTCTATGGACATTTTATAATGTCGCTCCTACAAAGCTCGTAAACCTGTTTGGAATTTTGTTTACCCCGTACCGTGCGACTTAAAGGAGCTCTGGTACAGGGGCTATAATAATTTAGCCCCTACAGGGCAAGCATAATGCCGCTCCTATGGAGCTGACTTGATGGTAGCTTCATTTGTTTTTTGTCTTGTCCTGAAATAAGTTTACACAAAAAAGTGTAAAAATATGGACTCAAAAACAAATAAAACCCCTAATTATTTCTTCACAATTGAAGAAAAACACACGCTCATTAAAGAGTATTTATCTAG
>JBIKPR010000066.1:0-13787 GCA_044357345.1 Bacteroidia bacterium | reverse complement strand
AAACATACGTTTGTAAACCAAATTCAGGATTAATAATCAACTGTAAACTATTAACAGGATTAATAAATTAAACTGTAAACTTATTTTAGGACGAGTCATGGGGAATGAATTTACCCCACTATAGCCTATACCCCAACCCTAAACTCAAAGATGTTCCGTATCCTAAATTTTCAATTAGATGAGGTGTTAAGAAATGTTGCAAAGTTGCCCTTACAGTTATTTTGGATTTAAAATCACGATGAATATTTACACTCAAAGGCATTGATATTGAATTGGATTTAAAAACTATATTGTCTTCAGTTGTCCATATTACCAATCCTCCACTTCCTCTATTGATAAGGTACACATTGTAACCCGGTTCAATGTATTTGTGCCAGGTGTATGCTAGTCCAACACCGAACGACAAGTTGTAATCTTTTTTAAGCTTAAACAATTTTAAACTTTGACAACTTATCGTATTGTCCGTGTATTTAGAATTAACTCCTCTTGGAAAAGTAGAAAAACCAGGGGTAAAAAATTGGAATGCTCCTCGTTGAAAAGACAACTCCAGTCTCGTACTTTTTGGATAATCTCTAGATATATAAACTGCCTCAGAATTTGAAAAACGGGGATGGCGAAAATGGTAGTTGAAATTATAATAATTACCCACTTTTATCCCTACTTCATATTTCGAAACCTTTTGAGAAAACCCTAAATAGGCAACGAAATAAACACAAGCAAATACGATAGACTTAAATGTTGTTTTCATAAGTTAATTCTAATAAAGACACCCGCTTTACGCCGTTTATATAAAAATATCGACTTAGCGTTAAACGCTCCCTTATTTTATATTCCTTAACATTCCATGAACTCATGATATAGTTTATAAACAAATTAGATTTTAAACTGCATGTTTCACAGAAAATACGGTCAAATTGAACCATGGATAATTTTCGATTATTGGTTTCTGCCTGGCATGTAAAATCAAAATACTCATTCTGTAAAACACCATATCCCAACTTTTCATCCCCCCATTGATTTTTAACTGTTGGAATCATCATGGTGTAATATGAATTTATTCCTTCATAAATTGTATCAAATTCGGTGAGCAAAACTCCTTTTACACTGTCAATAAAGACACCTTCTTGATGTATTCTATGAATACGCCAAGTCCCTGCGAGTTCGTTTCTTACGATGTTATTAAATTCATCTTCTTTTTCAATGCTGTTACAAGCAGTCACAAAAAGCAAGAAGACAAAAAGAACACTTAAACATTTCATACACAAATAAACAATTTCTGAGGAGAATTCCCAAATCGATTTTCCGGAGTCTTATTACCACAATGAATCCTCAAATCCACATTCACATTCACATTCACTCTCACTCTCCTCCCCCCTCCTTCCCTTCCGCCCCTGATAGAAACGGCAGCCCCAAACCATAAGGCACAGATGCTTTGTTGCAGGTGCTGGGCGAAGTGGTAACAAGCCACAGCAATGCTTACAAAGCATGGGCATAAGGGTTTGGGCTATAGTGAATAGCAGGTTAAGGCGGCAAGAAAAATCAGAAATATAGTTAAGCTCCCCTAAAACGATTCTCCTTCTTGCGCTGCTCTTGTGCAATTTTCACCACCGTGGTGATGCTTTTGTTTAATTCAAATCCCACCAAAATACACAGGGTATTGAAATAGATCAGCAACATTAAAACGATAATTGCGCCAATACTTCCATAAAGCTTATTGTAGCTATCAAAACCGTCGACATAATTGGAGAACACATATGTAGCAATTAAAGACAGCACAGTTGACACAAGGGCGCCTGGCGAAAAGAATTTCCAGCGTTCCTTGGCCGAGTGTCCGAAATAATACAAAGCACTCATGATAAAAAACACCAAAGTACTTAAGGTGATAAATTGAACGACGCTAACAAAAATAAGCATAACGGCTTTGTTAATTAACTTCTTTTTGATAATCCACACCGACAATAAATTACCTGAAATCAATACACTTAAAGCCAATAAAATCAACATTGATATACCCAATGTAATTAGTATTGACTTGCCTCGCTTTTGGAAAAAATTGCGCTTCTTCTTCTCGCCTTCATTGAAGTTGCTATCAAACGCTAACATCATTGAAAAAACGCCGTTGCTGGCGAAATACACTGCTGAAATAAAACCGAAGGACAATAAACCTGAACGTTGATGAGAGATAATGTCTCTTACCGTTGTCCGAACAATTTTATAAGCATCTTCAGGAAGGAAAAAATCCATTTGCAGCAAAATGGTCTTCTGCAAATTGAAGCCTGGTATATGAATGTAAGCGATTAAGGTAAAAAGGAAGATTAAGGAAGGAAATATGGCTAAGAAAAAATTCCAAGACAAAGACCCAGCGTATAAATTGAACTTAGGACTGATTATCCCTTTAATAAAAAACTGCAAGACGGAATACAATGACGCGCCTTGGAATCCGGGTAAATAAATATCATCTAAAAAGTCAATAAGCTTTTTTACCAGAATAAAATTTCTGATGCGTTCTTGAATCGATATCTTTTTGACCTGCCCCATTAAAAACGGATGATAAAATGTTCTTTCTCTTGCTCCGTTCTAAAAAAAACAATACCCATGGCATATAAGTCAACACTCACTGTAACCAAAGGATGGTTTTTAATTTTATTCCAAGCCAATAGCATGTCATCACTCCATCGAATATCATCAAATATAAAGACTGTCCCGCTATGGGCTCTTTGCAAACACCATTCGAAGTATTGCAAGGTCGCTTCCAATTGGTGGTTGCCATCAAAGAAAACATAATCAAGTCTTGGCAATTCATTCAAGAGCTCAGGCAGCGTTTGTTCAAACAGGCCTTCGCGAAATTGAACATGAGGCAATTCAGCTTGTTCGATGTTGTGTTGAGCAACTTTAATGCTGTCGTGGTTGCCTTCTAAAGCGAACAAGTAGCCTTGTTTAATACCTGCCGCCTGGTACATCGTACTGACACCAACGGAACTTCCAATTTCTACAGCAAACTCAGGATTCAAATAGGCACAAAGGCGTTCCAAAAGTTCAGCGTACTTAGCAGATTTGGCACTTAGCTTAACCACTTCACTCAATTTTCTTTTACCCGCAAACGAAGAAGCACCTATTGGCCTAATTTCAATATCTGCATTGCTTCTAAGCATCTTACTGCGGATTAATTCATAGGTATGGTATTCAGGTTTTGTGCGGCGAACGTTTATAACCTTGGTAACTAATTCATAAATAAAAGGAGAATGTACAGAATGCTTGTTACCTGCTGTAAAAAAATAAAACAGGTAATTGATGGCAAATTGTAGTCGGTTAAACATAGTTATCTATTCAGAAATTAGATTTTACCTAGAATTCCTGTAAGATTGTATCAATTTAAGTTCTTCTTGAAGCTTGATGATTTGTTGATTGCTCACCTCAATTTTTTCTTCAATTTGCTTTCTCAATGCATCTGCATTTTTCGATTTGGCAAAGAATTCAATATTGTTTTTTAGCGTTGATACATCGTCTCTCAAAGCGCGCAATTTATCATTAATTTGACGCTCTTCATATCGAATTTTATCATCGCCATTTGGCGCTGTAGACAAGGTTTCTAAATGCTCTTTGAAACGGAAGGTTTTGTTTTCTTCTGCCGATTGCTTAAACTTTTTATAAATGGCATCAACCGCCTTACTGTATTTGTTTTGCAAATCAGCTTTTACTTTGATAGGAACAAAACCAATAGCATTCCATTCTTTCTGCAATGATTTTAATTGCTCAAAACTTGAAGTCATTTCTTCATTCGCCAATAAGTTTGTAACATCTGCAATGATGCGTTCTTTTACAACCTGGTTTTCCTTTTCTCCAACATTCTTTACTTTGTAAAACTCTTCTTTGCGTTTGAAAAACTTATCGCAAGCAGAACGGAAGCGCAACCAAATTTCTTCATTTTTTGATTCATGCACAGGTCCAATCGATTTCCATTTTTCTTGTAAAGAAATTAAAAGCTTAGCAGTTGCGTCAAACTGTGTGCTTTCTGAAGCCTTTTCGGCTTCTTCGCACAAAGCAGATTTAAGGGCTAAATTTTGTTCTTTACCATTATTTAAAGTGTCGAAAAAATGCTTCTTATTTGAATTAAAAACACCTTGAGCGTCTCTAAAACGTTTCCAAATTTGATCATTAACGCTTTCTGGAACTGGGCCAATGGTTTTCCATTCTGTAAATATCGCTGTAATCTCTTCGGCTTTTTCCTTCCACATTTTAGGCGATGTTAAAGGCAATTGGTTCATATGCTCAACCTTTTCGCAAAGAACCTTTTTCAATTCTAAGTTTTCATTGCGCTTTACTTTGATTAATTCCAAAGCTTGGCGTTTGTCGTTTAGAATTTGATCTGAAGCCTCTTTAAAACGTTTCCAAATTTCTTCTGCTACCTCTTTTCCAGGAACCGGGCCTGCGTTCTTGAATTCTTCGTGGTACTTATTTAGTAATATATGGGCTTTCTTGATCGACTTCTCCTCTTGAAGGGTTGAAACTTTTTTAATCAGTTCAATTTTTATCTCAAGATTCTTTTGTCTATCCTTCTCTTTAAGTTCATTGTTAATGGCATGGTTGTCGTAGAACTTATCCAAGAAAAAGCGGTAGTTTTCCCAAAGCTCTTGCATGTGTTCCCTTGGAACAGTACGAATCTGGCGCCATTGTTTTTGAAGTTCTAAAACTTCTTTGAAAACTGACTCTGTTTCATCCTCAGAAGACAAGCCTTTTAAACGCTCAATTATGGCTTTTTTTGCCATATAATTCTTCTGCTTTTCTTGTTCAGCTTGCTTTTTTTCTTCAGCACGCTTTTCTAAGAAAGTGGTATAAACTTTATAGAACTTTTCCTTTACTTCATCATAGGGTGGTTTAAATTCCCTTACCTCATGTCCTTCATCAGCCCATGTTTTTACCAAAACAGTACGTTCTGCTTTTATGGCATCATCAAACAGTACACGTATCTTTTTAAAGATGTCGTGGGCCTCTTTAATGTTTGGGTGAAAAACCAATTGCTCAGCTTTTTCAAGGAAATCAGATTTCGTGAATCCAGAATAATCTGTTTGGTCACGTTTCTCTTCCTCTCCTTCTGAGAACTCATCATGCTCTTCAGCATCCCCTATTTTTTCTAGGGATACAAGTTTGTTTTCTAGTGCTTGGTCGTTTGCATCTAATTGTGGATCATTCAAATGCTTATTTGTCTCTGTCATTAATAAAATTGTGGAGTAAAAAAGTGCGGTATTTCTAGTTGTAAGACGGTAACTAATACATAGTATTTTAGATGGATGTTATGTATTGTATGGTGTTCCCATGTTGTGTTTACAAATATAAGCCATATAAATTCATATATTCAAATGTTTTTTTTGTTAAAAAATCAACGCCCTGTTAACACAAAATTAGCCAAACCTTGTTTATCGACATGGCTGCTGTGCTTGTTGTTGGTTAGCACCACTACGCACACTTGTTGATCAAAACGGTTCCAAAAAGATGTCCAAAACCCACGCCACCAGCCGTTGTGGTAAGTCCATTGCCCAGTATGGTTTTTCATTAATCTAAATCCTAAGCCGTAACTCCCTCCATAAACTGTATGGTGAAAGGATGGTTCCTGCATCAAACCAAGTAAGGATTTGTTAATCAATCGACCTTCTGACAACGCCAAATGAAAGTAGAACATATCTTCAACATTGCTAAACAAACTTTTATCACCCAAAACGCCATCCATATAATACGTTTCATTGTACTCGTAGTGATCAAATCGTCCAACAAGCACTCTAGCCTTGATGCGATCTGGTTTATAACCCAAATAAAACGAATTGCACATACCAGCAGGTTTAAATACACGCTCTTCCACAAACTGATGAAATGGAAGGCTAGAAATTTTAGAAATTAAATAGGCCAAATACGCATAATTTGTGTTGCAATAACTAAACCCATCCCCTGGATTTAGATAGGGTGTAGGTTTTGAACATTTCATGAAATTATAAAAATCATCATTGTTCATATACTTGCTTGTATCACGCCAAAACGTATCTGTGTAATACATATAATTGGCCAAGCCACTTCGATGTGTTAACAACTGCCGTATGGTTACATTCAGATAAGGAAAATCAGGCAGGTATTTAAGCACCAATGAGTCTAAAGACAATTTACCATCTTGTATTAACAACATCGTTGCAACTGCAGTCACAGTCTTTGAAACTGAAGCCAATTGAAAAATATCATCAACAGCCATTTCTGAAGAATGTGCCAAGCCTATTTTACCAAATGCTTTTTTAAATAATTTTCCTTGATTGTAAACCAGAACAGTTCCATTAAAATCGTTTGGGAAAAAAGTATATAAGCTGTCTAAAAAATGATTGGAAAACACGTCGTAATTGCGCACCGTATTATAAAATCCATCTTCCTTTAATGCCAATTTTTCCTTTTTCTTAGCCGTTTGATTGACGCAGGAAAACAAGAATATGCTCAATAAAAAAAGCGACTTAAAAACGAGATGGCGGCTAAGGTAAATCAAGTTTGGAATTTAACATTACTCATTTAAACAAACAAACATAAAATAAAAAAAAATCCCGAGGTAATTTCTACCCCGGGAATCTTACAATATGTATTAATTAGCAGTCGCTTCTATCGAACTGCATAAAAATATTCTTTTCCGTTAATCGTTGCTTTCGCAAACAAATCGCAGGCTTGGTCGTTGTATGGATCGTAGTCAATTGAAATGGTTTTGCCGGTACTGGTATTTGACAAGGTTATTTTACCTTTAACAAATGTTCTTGCACAACCCATTTCAACTTTCTTTAACAATGGTATATTTATTTTAACCGTGAAATTTTCGTTGTTGCGGTTAACACCAGATGCTTCTCCTGTAATTTGAAATTGGTCGCCCAAAATACCTGCACCTGCATCTACCAATTTGGTAATGGTTCTGGTACTTTGCCAAGCAACTGTTCCTTTATCGTTTATGGCACGTGCATCCAATACATCTATTTTCAATGTTGTTGCATCCACGCGTTTTATTTTTACAGTGCCAATTAATTGGGTTAAGCTTACCCCATCGTTGCCGGCGTAATATTTATCAGAATCAGATACGGTAATTACAAGTTCAGCACTGTCTAATAAATATCTTCTGTTGGAGCTGATGTGAATTTTACCTGCTCTGAAACGTCCATCTTGACAAATTTTACCTTTAGGTACTGTGTTTTTTATTGGGCCAAAATCAATGGTAGCTTCAACGCCATCGCCATCCGTATAACTGCTGTCTTGGAATGTCACGATTGCGCCACTAGGCAAAATGGTATTGCCAGCACGGGTTCTTCTGTCGTTGCTGGAAAAATCGTCGGCTACATCGAACAATGAAGTAAATTCATTTTCTGCGGTTGAGTTGTCTTCAGCAGACACAATGGTTTCTAATGTTTCATTTTTGTCTTTTCGGCATCCGATTAAGAATACGCTTGTAGTTGCCACTAAGGCCATTGAGAAAATTAAACTGATTATTTTCATTTTGTATGTGTATTTTATAATTGTTTTAGACTTTAGACGCAAGTTCTTATTCTAGGTTGCATTGCCTTTGAATATTTTCAAAAATAATGCCAGAAACTATTTCTATTTGTTCATTGTTAATTATAAGCGGTGGTGACAAGCGAATTCTATTTTCAGCATACAGAAACCAATCGATCAACAAACCGCTGTCAACACATGCATCAATCACTTTTCGGCAAAACTGAGCATCGTCAAAAACCAAGGCCAACATCAAACCTTTTCCATCTATTTTTTTAATTTTTGGATGGATTAACAATTCGCGAAACAATTGCTCCTTTGCAGGAATATCTTTCATTATATTTTCATCGTGCAAATAATTCAATGCAGCGAGCGATGCGGCGCAGCTCATAGGGTGTCCTCCAAAAGTGGTAATATGTCCCAATACCGGGTTATCGGTTAATACCTCCATAATTTTATTGGATGCAATAAAAGCACCCAAGGGCATGCCGGCGCCAAACCCTTTGGCTAAGACCAAAATATCTGGAACGACTTCCAATTCTTGAAAGGCGAACAAAGAACCAGTTCGGCCATATCCACTCTGAATTTCATCAAACACAAGAAGGGTTCCCGTTTCATCGCAGCGCTTGCGAACAGCTTTTAAATATTCAACTGAGCATGGCAAATATCCTTTTTCACCCATAATGGGTTCAATAAACACAGCTGCAGTTTGGGTGCTTATTAATTTATTGATTTCAGAAACTTCATTTTGACGAATAAAATCAATTCCAGGCAACAAAGGTGCAAACGAATTGCTAAAGTATGGCTCACTCATTAAACTCAAAGCCCCATGGGTGGAGCCATGGTAGGCGCAATCTTGAGCAACAAACCTCGAGCGGCCAGTATATCGTTTGGCCAATTTCATCGCACCTTCAATGGCCTCACTTCCACTGTTCACAAAATAAACTGATTGTAAATTTTCCGGTAAGTAAGACGCAAGTTTTTCCGCCAATTGAACTTGAGTACTTTGAATCATTTCACCATACACCATTAGGTGCAGGTGTTTGTCAATCTGATCTTTAAGCGCTTGGTTGATACTTGGGTTTGCATGACCGAGGTTGCTAACGGATATTCCAGAAATACAATCGATATAGGTTTTGTTTTCCGCATACAAATAAACCCCTTCGGCTCTTTGAATTTCTATGGCCAATGGATTGTCTGAAGTTTGGGCCACAAAACCAAAGAATCGTTCCCTATTTGTATGTTTCTTCACGAAGCAAAGGTAAAAAAAAATCCCCTTGCTAGTGCAAGAGGATTTTTGGGTTAATAGTTGACTGTAAAATTATTTTACTTTGCTTGACAAGTCAGCACCAGCTTTGAATTTAACCACTTTTTTAGCAGCGATTTTGATTTCTTTACCAGTACGTGGGTTACGACCTGTTCTTGCAGCTCTTTTAGTTACAGAGAAAGTTCCGAATCCTACTAGGATTAATTTGTCGCCTTTTTTCAATGCACCGGTGGTAGCAGAGATGAAAGAGTTTAAAGCTGCTTGAGCTTGTGCTTTTGTTACTTTGGCATCAACGGCCATTTTGCTGATTAGATCTGATTTGTTCATAATTGAAATAATTAATAAATGTTATTGTTTTTAATGAATTCTTGAGGTCAAAAGTATTCTAAAGTTTAATAAAACCAAGGGGTTTCAAATATATTTTCAAAAAAAATATTAACACTCAATTCACAATTCATTTTTTGCGTCTTTGGCTAATTTTTATAACTCCCTGAATAACAGAAGTTAATGAATTATTGTGTGCCACATTTATTTCCGAGACCAAATCAGCTTTTGCATAATTTTTTTTTCTCAAATCGTAAATTTCATGCAATTTAATTAGAATTTCTTCCTCGTTAAGTCCCATAAACAATGGTCTACGCGTTATATTTTGTGCAATTCTCCTGGCAATTAAGTTCAAATCTGTATTTATCCAGATTACAATTCCTGTACTTTTCATCAAATCAATGTTGTTATAGAACATCGGCGCACCGCCTCCGCATGATATTACACAATTGTTATTGCTGCTTAATTTTAACAAAACGGCATGTTCTGCTTCTCTAAAATAGGTTTCGCCCTTTTCAGGTATAATTTGTCGCACCAAGGCCCCTTCCCTTTTTTCAATTTGCTCATCTAAATCAAAAAATTGCAAATGCAAACTTTTTGCCATTAAGCGGCCAAAATGTGTTTTACCAGTGCCAGGCATGCCTATTATATATATACGCATACTATTAACTCAATTTAACCCTTGGATCTAAAAACACATAAATCAAATCAACCAATACATTGACCACAATAAATATAAAAGCGATTAAAAGTACAGCACCCATTACCACGGGCAAATCACTTTGTTGTAAGGCATCGATACAAACCTTGCCCAAACCTTTCCAACTAAAAATATATTCAATAAAAAATGCACCGGCCAATAAGCTGGCAAACCAACCACTGGCAGCCGTAACAACAGGATTTAAGGCATTCTTTAGAGCATGTTTTCTTATGACCTCATATTTACTTAAGCCTTTTGCCATAGCTGTGCGAATATAATCTTGTCGCATAACTTCAATCAAACTGCTGCGGGTTAATTGTAAGATGATAGAAAACGGCCTAACCCCTAAAGCTATTGCTGGCAAAATAATGTGTTTTAATGCCAATTGATTTTGTCCCGTCGCTGGATTCAATTCATACAGACTGCCCGTCATAGACAAACCAGTATAGGGTTTTAATACAAAGCCAAACAACCAAGCAATAATAACTGCAAGAAAAAAAGACGGCAAGGATATACCGAGGGTGGCAATTGCTAAATTAAGTCTATCCACCCAGCCTCCGGGCTTTACAGCAGAGACAATGCCCAAACCTATACCCAAACACAAAGCAATGCCCATGGCAAAAAAGGCCAAGACCAATGAGCCTAAAAATGCTTCCCCTAATATAGACGATACCATTTTTTTAGATTGATAGCTTTTTCTTAAATAGGGCCATTTAAGCATGACACCATAAGAGTCCTCCGCTTTTAATAAGAATCCATTGTATTCGGGATTAAACGATTTTGACACCACTAAAGGTGAAAGGTCTTTTAAATAAATAAGCAATTGAACAGACTTAGATTGATCTAAGCCCATTTCTTTGCGCATGGCTTCTTTGGTGGCAGCATCGGCTCTTTGTCCCGAAGCAATCTCATCGGCAGAAGGAAACAACACAAACAAGGCAAAGATTAATAGCACCACGCCAAGCAATACCATTACTCCGGCGCTGAGCTTCTTTACCAAGTAACGAAACATGTTTATTTCATTAGTTTTTTTAAGACCTCCATAGAAGGAATACTTCTGCAACTCCATTTGTCCAGAACCGTTCCATCGTGCCAAAACATGACGCCTGGATTTGAACGCACCACCGTTTTTAGTAAAGTCTCATCTGCGTTATTAAATTTAAACGGCAATTGTTTCTCGTTCGTAAATGCATCGGCCATGTCGAGTGGACTTGAGGTAACGGCAAACAAACGTATTCCCGCTTTTTGAGCTTCTAAGGCCATAGTCTTTATATTGTCCCATGAACTTTGGTGCGACTTTTCTAAATGGGTTACCACCAGCAATAAATAATGCCCTTTGCCATACAACAACGTATCCTTGATATTGATATCGCTTTCGTCGCGTTTGATAAATTCAAAATCGTGAATTTTCGATTTCCAAGCTGGCACTATAATTCTGTCAACTCTATCTACATATTCCCATGAAGAGTCTGGCATATTGGGGTACACAAAAGAATCTATTTTATTGTCTTTTTTATAGACATAAACCATAACGGTTGAATCAGTCGCGCGTTGACCTTTTGGCACTTCCATCATTTGTCTTACATTGTTGCCTGCTTTGTATGGAAGGAAATCCCAAGCCGGCAAGAACATATTGCAATAGATTGCAAAGACTGTTGAACTTAAAGTCACCACAATCATGGCATTGATACTAAACAAAGGAGAGAACAATGGAATAATCTTATCTTTTCTTATAAATATGATTAAAATAAAGAACAACAAGACCAAGTCTTTGATGAATGAATGCCATGGTTTTAATTTTATAAAATCACCAAAACAGCCACAATCAGTTACTTTATTGAAGTATGCGCTATACCACGTTAAGAAGGTAAAGAACAATATCATTAATAAAATAGACCAAACCATCATTTTAGGCTTCCATCCAATCAAAATTGCAAAGCCTAAAATCACTTCCAATATGCACATGATAACAGATAGCAACAATGAATAAGGTTTCATCCCTCTGAATACACCTACCCAAAAAGAATCGTGTTGAACATAGGCATACACAGCAACGCGTTTGCTTACTTCATGTTTTGTTTTGGAACTTAAACTCAAGTTCCATTTCTCAGACAAGGCGATAGAACTGGCTTTATTTGCGGCACAAATTCCATTGCTCATATTGACAGAAAAATTAACAGGATCAATTGAATCACCAACTTCGTAGAAGGCATTAAACAATACGGTTCCATTTTTTAGAACAAAGACTTCGCAACCATAGGTTGAATCCTCATCTCCTTCAAAATACTCTTTGCGGGGAGCCGATTGGTTGATTTCTATATTGGCAAAACTATCCGAAGAGATAAAGGTATTTTCAAAATGCTCATCAGTGCCTAAGTCATCGGTCACAGCAATCTTCATGGTGTCTTGAGCGTGCTGCATGCTTGAGGCGAACACGTCAAAATATTCATTGAGTTTTATTCCTGTTCCTTTGGGATCATTGCTTTTGATGATGCCAGAAAAGATGAATAACAATCCAACAAGTACTCTGGAAATAGAGGTAATTAATTTCATGGTTTACTTAATATTTTGGTGCAAGGTTATCAAAGCAAATATAGAATAATTCATCATATCTTGGTAATTGGCATCTATGCCTTCGCTTACCAAAGTATTGCCTGAATTGTCTTCAATCTGTTTGGTTCTGTTAATTTTCATTAGGATAAGATCGGTAAAGCTGCTCACGCGCATTTCGCGCCAAGCTTCACCATAATCGTGGTTTTTTTTCAGCATTAAATTGCGCGTTTCCTCCAATTCATGTTCATACATCGCCATAATTTCCGACACACCAATGTTTTCGGTTTTTCCGCTGTACTTTAATTGCATTAGACCAATAATTCCATAATTGTATATGCCGATAAATTCATCTTCAATACTCTCCCCTACTTTTGTGACGCCTTTTTCTTCAATGCTTCTAATGCGCAAGGCCTTAATCATAATTTGATCAGTTACACTTTTAGGTCTTAAGATGCGCCATGAGTCACCGTAATCGCTGTTCTTTTTCTCGAACAATTCGCGGCATTTGCCAATTTCGGTATTGTATTGTTGAAGTGTCTTATCCACTATTGCTTTTTAATCTTTATTTTTGCAAATATATCCAATGTTCGCGGAATACAAACCCTATTCTCTTAAAATTAAGAATATTAACTATTCTATTACCCGTCCGCAAGTGATGGGCATTTTAAACACGACCGATGATTCCTTTTATGACGGCGGCAAATATCATACCATAGACAAAGCCTTATTTAGATGTGAAGACATGCTTCATGAAGGTGCTAACATCATTGACATAGGCGGTCAAAGTACCCGCCCTGGCGCAGATATTATCACTGAAAATGAAGAAATAAGACGCACAGCCCCAGTGATAGATGCCATCATTAAACGCTTCCCTGATTGCATCATCAGTATTGACACATTTAGAGCCGCAGTGGCAAACCATGCCGTTCGCGCAGGAGCTGCCATTGTCAATGATGTGAGTGCTGGCGACGATGACGATGAAATGATTCGAACGGTGTCTCGTCTCCAAGTACCCTATATTGCCATGCACAAAAAAGGTTTGCCTAAAACCATGCAGGACCAGCCCCATTATGAAAATGTATTGCAAGAAGTAAAACTTTATCTCGAGAACAAACATAGAATTTACCTCGATGCAGGCATAGAAGACATTGTGCTAGATCCAGGATTTGGTTTTGGAAAAACACTAGACGACAATTACCATTTGTTAAAACATTTGGATGTATTTCATACCCTTAACTGTCCAATCTTGGTGGGTGTTTCTAGAAAAAGCATGGTATGGAAATTATTGGCCACAGAACCGAGCAAAGCATTAAATGGAAGCACGGCCTTACATATGTTGGCTTTGGCCAAAGGCGCTCATTTTCTGAGGGTTCACGACGTAAAAGAAGCTGTTGACTGTGTGAAAATTGCAGAGGAAATGTATAAGGTTTAAACAATTTTAAA
>JBIKPR010000121.1:0-4007 GCA_044357345.1 Bacteroidia bacterium | reverse complement strand
CTAATCAATCATTTGACTAATGCCAAAACTAAAAGATGATACCGAATTTAAGAAAATGTTTTATAAAATGGGTGAAGCATCTAAGATTATTGGTGTTGCTCCTTCTTTATTGCGTTTTTGGGAAAAAGAATTTACTTGTTTAAAAGACCTTCAAAAAAACAGAAAAGGGGATAGATTATACACAGAGAAAAATCTTGAAGACCTGAAAACCATACACTATATAGTGAAAGACAAAGGATATACGCTGCAAGGGGCGAATGAGTATATGGAAAGCCACAAACAAATGAAGGATAAAAACCATGAAATTTTAAAAAGTCTTGAAAAACTGAAGACTTTTCTAGAAGATATCAAGCAAAACTTGTAAAAAAATATTTAAGATATCGTTCTAAATACTATAAATTTGTATCAAAATCATTAGCGAAATGGAAATTCAACAAAACGAAAAAGACAAGAAAAGTAAAACGTATCTCATGATACTTATTGGTGCCCTCTTTGCTTTAAATGTTGGTATAGGAATTAACTTATGGCTCGGCAATAAAGAAAAAGAAGAACTTAAAACTCAAAATGCGACTTTAAGCAACGACAAGAAGGTTTTACAAGCAGAACTTGATAAACAAATTGCAGAGTTAGAAACCATGCGTTCTGAGAACCAAGGTTTAAATGAACAATTGTCAGAAAAGGACAATGCCATTCAAGAGAAAATCAAACAAATTAAATTGATGTTGGTGAAAGGTAAATTGTCTGATGCAGAGTTCAAAAAAGCAAAAGAAGAAATCTTAAACCTTAGAAGTCAAATCGAAGACTACAAAAACAAAATCGCAGAATTAACTCAAAAGAATGAAGAGTTAACCAACGAGAATGCAGGACTAAACGAATCTTTAACAAGCGAGCAATTAAGATCTGCTGAAAAGGACAAAGCAATCGAAAAACAAAATAAAACCATTAGCATTGCTAAAAGGTTGCATGCAAGTGCTATCAGTGCAGCGGCAGTGAGAGAGCGTAAAATGTTCGGTAAAAAAGAAGTAGAAACAGATAAATCTAATAAAGTTGAAGAAATTAGAGTGAAATTTACAATCGACAAAAACTCTATTTCTGATGCAGGTGATAAAGACGTATTTGTGAAAATTATTGGACCAGATGGTTCACCAATTACAACAAAAATGCAAACAACCAAAGTTGATGGTACCGAAACACTTTATACCGAGAGAAAAACCATCGACTACCAAAACGAAAAGCAAGACAATGTTGTTTATTGCAAAAAGCAAGGTGCTTACTCTAAAGGAGAATATACTGTTGAGATTTTTACTGAAGGGTACAAAATTGGAAGCAGCAAATTTATACTAAGATAATTCTTTAAAATTATTTTAAAAACCGACATTTATGTCGGTTTTTTTTTGCAAATTTGTGTAAAATGAAAAAGCTTGGAGTTTTTACATCTGGAGGTGATGCACCTGGCATGAATGCTTGCATTAGAGCGGTTGTTCGATCGGCTTCCTACCATGGAATTGAAGTCTATGGCATCCGCAGTGGTTATCAAGGAATGATAGAAGGGGATATTGCAAAATTGGAGCCTAAAGATGTTGCAAACATCATTCAATATGGTGGTACCGTTTTGAAAACTGCAAGGAGTAAAGAATTTATGACTGCAGATGGTAGAAAGAAGGCATATGATCAATTGCTTAAGTTTGAAATTGATGGTCTTGTTTGTATTGGTGGCAATGGCACTTATACTGGTGCAGGGATTTTCTTTGATGAATATGGAATCCCATCAATAGGTGCACCAGGAACAATCGACAATGATTTGTATGGCACTGATTTTACAATTGGATTTGATACTGCAGTCAATACAGCCTTGGATGCAATTGATCGAATCCGTGATACTGCAGATTCTCACAACCGATTGTTCTTTATAGAAGTGATGGGCCGAGATAGCGGATTTATTGCTTTGAATGCTGGAATTGCTGGAGGTGCTGAAGGCATTTTATTGCCAGAGATTATGAGCGATTATGAGGATTTAATAAAGCATTTCAACAACAAAGAAAAACGTCGAAAAGAGTTTAGCATTATCATTGTTGCAGAGGGAGAAAAGGAAGGCAATGCATTTGAAATTTCTAAAAAGTTTCAAGAGAATTTCTCAGGATACGACGTGCGCGTTTCGGTTCTAGGGCATATTCAGCGAGGAGGAAAGCCAAGTGCCAACGATCGGATTTTAGCCAGTACATTAGGCAATGCAGCAGTTGAGCAATTAATTGCTGGCAAATCAAATGCCTGCGTTGGTGTTGTTAATTCAGAAGTTGTAATTACCCCATTCAATGAAGCCATATATAAATCGAAATCAATAAACCCAATCCTTTGGAATCTTTCAAAAATATTAAGTAACTAATGCTGCTAAGATTAAGCATATCGAATTTTGCTATTATTAAAAAAATGATATTTGAACCCCAAAGTGGATTGAATATTATAACAGGCGAAA
Source organism: Bacteroidia bacterium (assembly GCA_044357345.1). GTDB lineage: Bacteria > Bacteroidota > Bacteroidia > NS11-12g > UBA955 > JABMMZ01. The sequence continues at coordinate 1,534 of JBIKPR010000121.1, read as the reverse complement.
CAGGTGCTGGAAAATCAATTATTTTAGATGCGTTAAACTTGATTTTAGGCAGTCGGGCTGACATTAAAACCCAAAGTGAATGGGGTGAGAAATGCATTGTAGAAGGGGAGTTTGCCCTCGATTTTAAACAATATAAATCTGTTTTTTCAGAATTGGATATCGATTTTGTAGATGTTTGCATTATCAGACGCGAAATCAATACCAATGGCAAAACCAGGACTTTTATAAACGATACACCAGTTTCTCTTCAACAACTTCGGTTCTTAAGTTCTTCTTTAGTGAGCATACATTCGCAACACGAGAATACGCAATTAAATGACAAATACTTCCAATTTGATTTGTTAGATTCATTTGCTAAGATTAACAATGATGTAAATAAGTATCAATCAGGTTTTGTTCTGTTTCGGAAAAATCAAAATGAAATACAGCAATTAAGCAGTCAACAAAATGCTTTGCTTAAAGAAAAAGACTATTTACAATTTCTTTTAAATGAATTTGAACTGGCTGCTCTTCAAGAAAATGAAGAAGAATTATTGGAGAATGAACTTCTGATTTTAAACAATGCAGAACAAGTGTCTCAAGTTACAAGCCAACTGATCAATACTGTATCTGATTCAGAGCAATCAATTGTAGATACTTTAAATCAAATTAAATCTAAGTTTAAAGCAATTGAGAATGTACACGCTTTGGCATCAGATATCTATGCGCGATTGCAATCAAGTATTATTGAATTAAAAGATATAGCATCTGAAGCTGCATCTCTTAATGAACTGGTACAAGGAGATCCAAAGCGAATTGAGGTAATTAATGAACGCTTGAATTTAATTCAAACATTAAAGCGTAAGCATGCTGCAAATGATTTTAAAGATTTGTTTATTATTAATGAGTCTATAGCTGATCAGTTATTTAATATTGGAAATATTGATCAGAAATTAGAAGTGCTAAATGAAGAAAATGCAAAATTATTTACAAAGCTTAAAGTTGAGGCCCAATCGATTCATAAATCTAGACTCAAATCTTCAATTGTATTAAAGTCAAATATTGAAACAATATTGCATGGTTTAGAAATGCCTAATGCCCAAATAGAATTTGATTTACAAGAATCAAATGAATTAAATGAGTTTGGTTGTTCCGATTTGTTTTTGAAGTTTACGGCAAATCTTGGAATGCCACTGCAATCACTTAATAAAGTGGCATCAGGTGGTGAATTAAGTCGTTTGGCTTTAAGCATACGCAGTATAGAAGCAAAACACAAACAATTAAACACCTTGGTTTTTGATGAAATCGATACAGGTGTCTCAGGAAAAGTTGCAGACACCATCGGTCAAGTCTTTAGACAAATTTCTTCTGGCCATCAAATAATTGCAATAACCCATTTGCCTCAAGTGGCAGGTTATGGTGATGCCCACTTTATGGTGTGTAAAAAGGAAGAAGCAAATACCACCGTTTCCTATTTAAAAGAATTAAATCCAAATGAAAGGGTAGAAGAGTTAGCTAAAATGCTCAGTGGAAATGAAGCCACTGAAATTGCTAA
>JBIKPR010000015.1:0-42706 GCA_044357345.1 Bacteroidia bacterium | reverse complement strand
TCAAGCTTTAGGTTTTAAAATATTTGGATACAATGAATTTGCAGTTAGACTGCCATCGGCACTTGCAACTTTTGCAATGTGTTTATATTTGGTTTTTTGGTTTTTTAAGCAATATAAACTTTCAATTGTTGGCTTTTTTATTTCAGCAATAATTGTTAGCAGCTGGGGGTATATGCACGAGCATGGCGCAAGAACTGGAGATCACGATGCTTTACTTATTTGCTTTACAATATTAGCTCTTTTGAATATTTATCAATATTTTGAATATTCCCATACAAATGCTTTGTATAAATTTTTTGTGTTTTTTATATTGGCCGTTTTTACAAAAAGCATCGTGGTAATGCTGATAGTGCCAGGATTAATTGTATACACTTTTTACAAAAAACAGATCATATCATCACTAAAAGACACTCGAATTTGGAGGGGAATAAGTTTTTCACTTATCGTTATTTCTGGATTCTATATTGCTAGAGAATTGACCGAACCTGGATATTTAAAAGCAGTTTGGCACAATGAACTTTTCCCAAGGTATTTAAACCAATCTGACAGATACCAATACAATCAAACAGATTTTTGGTACTATTACAATGAACTTAAAAACTGGCAGTTTGCATATTGGTTTCCTTTTATAATTCCTTCGTTCATTATTAGCATTTCTTGCTATGAGAAAAATTTAAGAAATTTGGTCATATTTTTCTCAATACAAATAATTTTCATTTATGTTACTATTTCAAAAGGTTCAAGCAATGTGTGGTATGATTTATTGCTAATTCCATTGTTTGCAATCATAATTGGTATGGCTATTTACAAGGTATTTGAGTTAATTTATTTATCCCTCAATTTGACCAAATTGAAAATTACATTAATTTTTCTGTTACTGTTTGCATATATTTTCTTTGATCCTTATCAAAAAATCATTCAAAAAGATTTAAATAATGACGAGACATCCGCGCAAGTCATGTATGCTTATGCCTTTAAAAGAATTGAAAAATCAAAACCTAAATTAAAGGCATTTAAAATCTACGAACCTTTAGGCTATAATTACCCTTTAGTTTTTTATAAAAATATTTATAACCAAACAAAAGGTTATAAAATCGAGAACATTAACGATCAAGAATTGGTAAATTATAATGGATACATGCTTATTCTAAATGAACAGTTAACCGATTTTGAAAAGAATCATTTAGACTTTAAAATTCACTTAAAAGACCCATTTTACGCCTTAATTGAACTCTAATTGAACCTTAGCTGCAGTATTTAAGCAAGAATGCTAAGCTGTATTATCGATTTTCTAAAAAAGCAGCTTTCTGGCATGTAAGCCGAAAAACAGAATGTTTTGTTTTGGGTATCAATCTTGAAAAATCATGAAATTTTCAATTGCTTTTAAGCTACTTATTGATAGTAAAAGGTAATACAATATAAATTTTAGACCCAATACCTAAGATGCTTTCCATCCATATTTTCCACCATTTTTTCAGCAATAAATTGAACATTTATTTTGCAAAAAATACAAACAAATCTAATTACAACAAATTTTCAGAATCCATATAATAAATAGTCATTATTTGGGTATTAAAAAATATAATTATGATACCATAAAAATATAAAAACATTCAATTCTAACATTTTTGCTTTTAAAAAATTCAATGTTAATAGCTACATTCGTACCTAGCATAGATATTATCTTAATTTCAAAAAATCACATACTATTTTTATTATTTAATTTCAAATCATGAATTACCAAAGCCGTTTAAACATTTTCAAATTTACTTTCATTTTACTAATTGTTGCTGCCCTTGCATCCTGTAAAAAGGATGTTGTTTCAACTAAATTAAAAATCGGTTTAGTAAGTGCAGAGGTCGGTTTCGGAGATAACGGTTATAATGACCTGGCCCTTGAAGGTTTGAACCAAGCCGGTGCCGATTTAGGTGTTACCACTGAATCGTATAATTGTACAGACACAAATGACATCAAAAGTGGCATTAATTATTTTATTCAAAATAATTTCGATGTTATTTTCTGCCTTAGTTACGGAGCAAAATATTCTGTTTTGCAGGCTGCAAAAGCAAATCCTACGAAGAAATTTATATTGCTTGATGATACAATAAGCAATCCGCCTTCAAACGTGAAGTGCTTTGTTTACCAAGTTGATCAGGCAAGTTTCCTTTGCGGATTCCTTGGCGCCTATTGGGCAGAGAAGAAAGATCCTGCTAATCCGGTTTGTAGCTGGGTTGGTGGAGTTCAAATTCCAGTTATCGAACAATTTAAAACAGGATATCTTTCGGGCATAGCATATTATAATTCTTCTTACAGCAAAAATGTAATTGCGAATGGCAATTATACGAATTCATTTTCCGATACAGTAGCAGGTTCAAACATTGCAACAGGACTCATCAATGCAGGTGCAGATGTAGTATTTCCTTTTGCTGGTGAATGTGGCCTTGGAGCTTTGCGCGCAACAAAAGCAGCAGGAAAATGGGGCATTGGAGTTGATTTAGATCAATATATATCAGCACCTAAGGTATCAAGTATATTGCTAAGTTCATGCCTTAAGAAAATAAATATTACCATCTACAATGAAACAAAAAAGTTTCGTGACAATGGCTGGAACAGTAGCGGTAATTTTATAACAGGATTAGCTACCGACGATGTCGGGTATGCGCCATTTCACGATTACGAAACGCAGATCGCAGACAGCATAAAGATCAAGTTGGTAAGCATAAAAGCTGGGCTTATTAACGGAACAATAGATACTGGTTGGTAGAAAACTGTTTCTAAATTCCTTTAAGGTTTCAAAGTGGCTTTTTTCTTAGTATAGAAACTAGATTTTGTGCTTCACAAAATCCATTTAGGCCCTAAGGTTATAATGAATCCTTTTGTTCAACATTTAATCCTTTAAGAACTATTTTAATTTGCACTTCTGTAAATTTTGATTTTCTCATATTAGTCGGTTCAAAATTAATTACTTTTTGTAACTTTTTATCCTGTACTAAAAAAGGGAGGGTTACAAATGGTTGTGAAGAAATGACAAAAATCACATTTTGGTAACAATAATATGTTACGCACGTAACAATAACTTAACACAAAACTATCAATATTGTAACATTATGTTTGGACTTGAATCTGGAATCGCCGTTTTATTTGTAATATGCATAGCAGCAGTATGTGTTTTTGAATTTGCCAATGGCTTTCACGACACAGCCAATGCAGTTGCAACGGTTATTTATACAGGAGCATTAAAACCCACTTATGCGGTTGTGTGGTCTGGGTTATGGAACTTTATTGGATTATTTTTAAGCAGTTTCTGGGGCTATAAGGTTGCAATGGGTATTGTAAATCTTCTACCGCTCAGCGATATGGTAGCATTAAGTACCGGTGAAAGTGTAAGTTTGGTTTTGGGTATGCTGGTTTCAGGCATCGCATGGAATATAGGCACATGGTATTATGGAATTCCCTGCAGTTCATCGCACACATTGATAGGTTCAATATTAGGAGTGGGTTTGGTCTTTTTCTGGTTGCACGGTGGTGAGGGCGTTAACTGGGGCAAGGCTTCCGACATAGGACTTTCTTTATTGGTTTCTCCGTTATTTGGTTTTTCTGTAACCATTTTACTCATGTACATACTGAGGAGAATCATTAAAACCGAAAAACAAATATTTAAAGAACCAGAGCCAGGAACTAAACCACCCTTGTGGATTAGAGCAATTCTAATTACCACGTGCACCTTGGTTAGCTTCTTCCATGGCAATAATGATGGTCAAAAAGGCATAGGTTTGATGCTGATCATTTTGATTACCTTCTTGCCAATTCAATTTGCATTAAACTCAGAGTTTGATGTAAATAAATCCTTGAATTCTATAAACAATATAGAAGTAGCGCTGATCAATGAACATAAGGCAGATCTACTGATAAAAACGAGTGAAGCCAAAGAAGCACTCAAGCAATTTGTTGTGGTAAAAAACAATCCGAATGCAAGCGAACTGGAATTAAAGAGAGCAACCATTGAAGTGAGAACTCAGATTGCCAAAATCAATAAGAAACTTGGAACAGAGCTGAAGAATCCAACCTTTATGGATGCAAAAGAAAATACTAAAATTGTAAAGTCAGAGGTATCAAAACTTAAAGGCGATATTGAATATTCTCCACTTTGGGTTACCATCATGATTGCTTTATGTCTTGGACTTGGCACTATGATTGGATGGAGACGCATTGCTGTGACCATCGGAGAAAAAATAGGCAAACGTCACATGACTTATGCAGAGGGCGCTACAGCTGAATTAACAGCCGCTGTTACCATCGGATTAAGTTCAGGATTCGGTTTACCGGTGTCTACCACCCACGTTTTATCCTCAGGTGTTGCAGGTGCAATGACCGCTTCTAAAGGTGTAAAGAACCTTCAGCCTGATACAATTAAAAGCATCGCTATAGCTTGGATTCTTACCCTGCCTGTTACTATTGTTTTAGCAGGTGGTTTCTATTACCTGCTGCAATTGTATCTAAAATAAACAAAAAGAAACTTGTTAAGAAGACCCTCTATGGGTCTTTTTACGCCCTCATATATTAATATAATGTTAATGAAAATACATTTTATTGTATTCTCAGTGTAAACATTAACATAAAAAATACAATAAAAACAAACAAAATTCATGGCAAAGATGCATTCGTTAAGCGCAGCAATCGCTAAAAATCTCAAAGCATTCAGAACCCATTCTGAAATCAGTGTAATGAAGACCCTTAAATTGAAATATTTAATATTTTTTGTGGTTTTCGCCACACTTACAGGGCCCGTTTATTCACAAACAGACACTGCTAAACAAAAAGCTTCAGAAGAAGCACGAAAAGATAAAAAATGGTACGAAAGCATTTCAATTAGAGGTTATATGCAATTACGCTACAACCGACTTGCAGAAACAAACCCAGATCTGAACTGCGAACAATGTGACAAATCATGGGGAAAGAATGGAGGCATTTTCGTCAGAAGGATGCGAGTTATCATTTATGGCCAAATCAGTAAACAAGTATACATATATATACAACCAGACATTGCTAGCAGCCCAAGTTCTGACAAACTGCATTTTGCTCAATTGAGAGATGCCTATATGGATGTTGGACTAGACAAGAACAATGAATTCAGACTCAGACTGGGTCAAAGTAAAGTACCATTCGGTTTTGAAAACATGCAATCGAGCCAAAACCGCCTTCCATTAGACCGAAACGATGCTTTAAATAGTTCGGTTTCGAATGAAAGGGACATGGGTGCTTTCTTCTATTGGGCGCCTATGAAGACCCGAAAAACATTTTCTGAACTTGTAAGTAAAGGGTTTAAAGGAAGCGGTGATTATGGTGTTTTCGCTTTTGGTGTATACAATGGTCAGACAGCCAATAATCCGGAACTGAATGATGAATTGCATATGGTGGCAAGATTATCGTATCCAATAACAATAGGCAGCCAGATTATTGAGCCCGGCATACAGGCCTATCAAGGTAAGTTTGTACTAAGCAAATCTAATTTAAGCGCTGGTGTGAAGTATAAATCAGATCTAAATTACAACGACAAAAGGGCGGCGGCTAGTTTTATTCTTTACCCTAAGCCTTTTGGAGTACAGGCCGAATACAATGTCGGCATCGGTCCGGAGTTTAATAAAACAACAGATTCTATTGAACACCGAAAACTAGAAGGTGGCTATGTAACCCTAAACTATATGTTGAATTACAAAAAGCATATATTTTTCCCTTTTTTTAGAGCGCAATACTACGACGGCGGAAAGAAACACGAAAAAGACGCCCGCAGCTATCGCGTAAAGGAATATGAATCTGGAATAGAATGGCAGCCTAACAAAAACTTTGAACTTGTAATTATGTATACCATTTCAGAGAGGCGTTTTGAAGATTATGCAAAACAGAACAATCTTCAAAAGGGTCGCCTCATCCGCATTCAGGCTCAAGTAAATTTTTAAAGCAATTTAGGTAAATTGCGTTTCAATGCACTTTAGATTTTATAGTGCAATAAATCAAGAATTAATGCAAGATTTAGTTGAACCCTAAAAGCGACTTTGTTAGAGTGTTTCAGTATTTTTAAGTGAGCGTAAAGGTTAGTGCGAAGAAAAATGACAGAGCAATGTGACCGCTGATTGTCATCAAGTTTTAATTGCTTTTTTCATTGTTTTTACCCGCTACCTTAAAAATCATAACTAGCTACTTTTGATAGTCTTTTAATGTTATTAGGATCTGTGTAGTCGTATAAATACAAACCATTATCAGCTGCAACAATAAGAGTATTGTTACCCGTAATGACATCAAAGGCATATAAATCAATTTTTTGATAGAGGTAACTTAACTTTTTACTGCTTTCATCCCAGTTATAAATTGCCATGCCTTTTTTGCCTTGGCATATAAACAATAGATTGCCATCTATGCCCAAGCCTTTAGGTTGTTCTATACTCTGATTGACTTCGATTTTTGGTTTTACTTTGTCAGTTACATCATGAATAAAGAGGGCGCTTTGGCCAAATTGGTTACACACCGTGCCCGTTCTGACCGTACTGAACATAAAATTATTTTGAACAACAACAGGATCACAACCCTTCACCGTTCTGTCAGCAAATGAAACAAAATAGGGTGTTGCTGGGCTTATGGTATTGTTTAATATCAATACGCCATCAGAAGTGCCTACATACAAAAAACCTTGATAAGCATACACTGTTTCAAAATCTGGATAGCCAGTATAACCAACAGGATCTCTCACAACTGGATTAGATGCTTGCGTTAAGTCTACAGGTGTTATAGCGTTGCCGCGCGCTATGTATAAATAGTTTTCATTCAAGGCGAAACGTGTTTCACTTCCACCTTTTCCTATCGCTAAAGCAGCATTGTTATCTGTAGTTCTATTAGCCGGCGGGATTGTATCTGAAGGATTATAGCTATTAAACATTGATATTTTCTCCTCCTCATACCCTACAAATACTGAGCTGTCTTGCTCATTAAGCCATTTTTCAGAAAAAACATTTTGAATTCTTTTGACCAATCTAATTTGAGTAAGATCTGAAATATCGATGCTCACTAAATCAACTCCATTGTCTGCAATTAAGACATTGGATTTAACCACTAAATGTGAGTTAGATAATAGTTTTATAAAAGCCTTGTCAACAGGTGCGGCAGGTTTGGTAATATCCATTATACCAATACCCTCATTTTCTTGAATCAAAAACAATAGGTTACCACTTCTGTATACGCCTGCTGGATGAGTAATAGCTCTAGGCGCTTCAACGGAAAAAGAAGCTCTAACATCTTGCACAGATTGCCCCTTTTTAACCCAAATGGTTCTTTTAAATTCATCCTTTTTACAGGCATTAAACAATGGCAATGAAATCATTGCAACGAGTAAAAATGGTAGGCTCTTATTAAAGTTTATCATTAATGAAAAATGTTACGGAATACTTTTAACGAATCTAGGCTTAAATTATTGTTTCTGCAAATAAGTAGGCCTCAAACTGATAAAATTATTTTGATTATTGAATCCATTTAAATCCATTGCTTAAAGAACTAAGAAATGTTATAATCTCATAATATTATGTATAAGTCAAATTTGTTTGTTTATGAAAACTTATGAAATAACATTTAAAAATCTCTGAACAATAAACATTATGAACACAGAGCAGGGCAAAGCATCACGGTTCACACCTCATGTCGTAAAAACCAGCAGAAATTGCATAAAAAAACCCTAAAGAATAATTTCAGGGTTTTTCTGACACGGGGTGGTCTCGAGCAGAATCGAACTGCTATCAAATGTTTAGGAAACATCTATTCTATCCGTTGAACTACGAAACCAATTTGCGAATAGTTTAGGAAACATCTATTCTATCCATTTAACTAAAGGGCCAAGTTTAGGGCTGCAAAACTATACTTTTTATCCTGAATTTTAATATAAATAAAGAGATTTTAGATTCAAATTAAATTTAAATATAATTGAGTTTATGGGTTTAAAAAGATTTCTATGAAATTTTTGAACCTCCTGATATCAAACTCTCAGGAGACATCAAATACAATTTTCCATTAGTATCTTCAGCCATTAGTATCATTCCTTTAGATTCAATTCCTTTGATGGTTCTAGGTTCTAAATTGACCAATACACAGACTTGTTTTCCGATTAGGCTTTCCGGTTCAAAATGCAAAGCAATGCCTGAAACTATGGTTCTGGTTTCAAATCCTAAGTCAACTTGCAACATCAATAATTTATCTGCCTTTTTAACTTTCTCTGCACTCAAAACAGTTCCTACTCTTAAATCCATTTTATTAAAGTCATCAAATTGAATACTTGCTTTAGCTGCTTCAATTTCTTTCTTTTCGGGAGTAATTAAAGCCTCGGCACTCGCAATGGCATTTTTTGTGGCCATTAATTTATCCAATTGCACTTGAATTACATCATCTTCTATGTTACTAAATAAATGTATAGCTTCACCTAATAGATGTTTAACTGAAATTTGTTCAAAATTGCCGAAGGTATATTTATCCTTATTGAAATTTAATATTCCACACAATTTGCTTGCTGTAAATGGTATGAATGGAATCATCCACCAAGACAAATGAGCACATACTTGAATTGCGTGGTACATAATTGTGGCAGTGTGGTCAGCATCTGTTTTTATAGTCTTCCAAGGTTCGTTGTCTGCAAGGTATTTATTACCAGCTCTAGCCATATTCATTAACTCAAACAAAGCCTCTCGAAACTTAAAATCTCTAATATTCGCCTCTATTGCGATTTGGCAACGCTCTATTTCGGCAATTAAATCTTTTTCCTTTTGGTTGGGTTTAATGTTTTCAGGCACTTCACCATTATAAAATTTATGAGAAAGCACCATCACTCTATTTACAAAATTACCCAAAATCGCTACCAATTCGCTGTTGTTGCGTGTCTGAAAATCTTTCCAACTAAAATCAGCGTCTTTGGTTTCAGGGGCAATTGAGGTTAGCATATACCTCAATACATCTTCCTTCCCAGGAAATGACTCAAAATAGTCTACCATTTCAACACTCCATTTTCTGCTGGTACTCATTTTATCGCCTTCTAAATTCAAGAACTCATTTGCAGGAACATTGTCTGGAACAATATATTCGCCTTCTGCATGCAGCATTACTGGAAAAATAATGCAATGAAAAACTATATTGTCTTTTCCTATAAAGTGTATTAATCGGGTGCTTTTGTCTTGCCACCACTTTTTCCAATCATCCGCATTACCAAATTTTATGACAGAATTCTCTGGATAAGAAAATTCAAATTTTTGAGATTCGAGCTCTTCAAAAAACTTCTTCGTTGCTGAAATATAGCCAATTGGCGCATCAAACCATACATAAAGCACTTTGCCTTCTGCATTTTCTAATGGGACTTTTACACCCCATTCTAAATCACGGGTCATTGCTCTTGGTGATAAGCCACCATCAATCCAACTTTTACTTTGACCGTAAACATTGGTTTTCCAATCTTGCTTATGTTCTTCTAGCAACCATTGTTTTAACCAAGGCTCATAATTTTGCAAAGGTAAATACCAATGCTTTGTTGATTTTAAAACAGGAGTTTTATCACTCAAAGTTGAAACCGGGTTAATCAATTCGTCTGGACTTAGAGACTTTCCGCATTTTTCACATTGGTCGCCAAAAGCACTTGGAAAACTGCAATTGGGGCAGGTACCTTTAATATACCTGTCGGCCAAAAATGTTTGTTTTTCTTCATCAAAAAATTGCTCAGTGGTTTGCTCAGTGAACAATCCTTTTTCGTACATGGTTAAAAAGAATGCAGAAGCTGTTTCATGATGTGTTTTATCACTGGTTCGATGGTATACGTCAAAAGCAATTCCGAATTTCTCAAAATTTGACTTTAAAAGTGCATGGTAGCGGTCTATTATGGCTTGAGGATTTGTGTTTTCTTTTTGCGCTTCAATGGGTATTGCAGTGCCATGTTCGTCGCTTCCACAGACAAAAAGAACCTCTTCACCCCTATTTCTGAGGAATCTGGTATAAATATCTGCTGGCAAATAGGCGCCAGCCAAATGACCTATGTGTTTTGGGCCATTGGCGTATGGAAGTGCTGCTGTTACGAGAGTTCTATTAAATTTTTTCATGAACAAAGTTTGGAAAACGATGCAAAGATAACGGGGTAAATAGACTCAATAAACATTTTTTTGAAGCTTCTTCGATATTTTTTTGGTAAAAAGAAAATCTAATTTTACTTTTGCAGTCCTTTTGAAAGATTGCCCGATCGTCTAATGGCAGGACTAGTGTTTTTGGTGCACTGTATGTTGGTTCGAATCCAGCTCGGGCAACTTATCAAAGAAAATTAAACCCACACTCACCGTGTCAATTCTAAACAAAGTCAAAATTTTTAGCGGTTCAGCATCTTATTCTTTAGCATCTAAAATTGCTGAATACTATGGCACCACGCTTGGTGATATGACTTTAAACAAATTTAGTGACGGCGAAATGCAGCCTAGTTTCAATGAGTCAATCAGAGGCTGTGACTTATTTTTAGTTCAATCAACCAATCCTCCAGGTGACAATCTTTTAGAGTTATTGTTGATGATAGATGCTGCAAAACGCGCATCTGCAAACACAATTACTGTAGTAATTCCATATTATGGATATGCTAGACAAGATAGAAAAGACAAACCAAGGGTTTCAATTGGAAGTAAAATGATTGCTGACGTATTGAGTGCTGCTGGTGCAAATAGAGTAATTACCATGGATTTACATGCACCTCAAATCCAAGGTTTTTTCAATGTCCCTGTTGACCACTTAGATTCTTCCGTTGTGTTTATTCCATATATTAAATCTTTGAATTTAGACAAACTTGTAATTGCAGCACCTGATGTTGGAGCAAGTAACAGAAACAGAGAATACGCAAAGGTTTTAGGTGTTAGTATGGTAATTTGTGACAAAGAAAGACGCAAAGCAAATGAAATCGCTAGCATGACCATAATTGGTGATGTTACTGATATGGATGTGGTATTGGTTGATGACCTATGCGATACTGCTGGCACCTTATCTAAAGCTGCAAAATTGATAAAAGACAATGGAGCAAGATCAGTTAGAGCTGTTTGCACCCACCCAGTATTAAGTGGTAAAGCATACGAGAACATTGAAAACAGTGTATTAGAAGAGCTAATCGTTTGTGACACCATTCCAATGTTGCATTCTAGCCCAAAAATAAGAGTCTTATCAGTGGCGCCATTGATGAGCAAAGCAATTAGAAATATCCATGAGCATGGTTCAATAAGTTCCTTGTTCAAACTTGATAATAGTTTCCAACCCAATTTAATTTAAAGAAAAATGAAGACAGTAGCATTAACAGGCGAGTTGAGATCAGATTTAGGATCAAAATACTCTAGGGCGATGAGAAACGAAGGTAAAGTACCATGTGTATTATACGGTGGCGGTGATCATATTCACTTCTTCGTATATTCACCAGACTTTAAAGCTCTCGTTTACACCCCAAACACTTACAAAGTTCAATTAACAATTGAAGGCAAAAAGTACATGGCAATTTTGCATGACATGCAATTTCACCCTGTAAATGAAGCAATTTTACACGCCGATTTCTTGGCCGTTGACGAAAAAAATCCAATCACAGTTTCTATCCCGGTTACCGTTGAAGGTAATTCACCAGGTGTTAGAGCTGGTGGTAAATTAATTCAAAAAATTCAACGTCTAAAAATCAAAGGTCTAATTAAAGACATTCCAGATTCAATCGTTATCAACATTGATGGTTTGGATTTAGGTCAATCTACTAAAGTTAAAAATGTAGAAGTTCCTAATATTCAAATTCTTGACAACAAAGACAATGCAATTGTTTCTATCAAAATGACTAGAAATGTTGTGAAAGAAGAGGTTGCTGCTAAGAAGTAATAACCCGAATCTATTTAAAATATTAAACCCTGCATTTGCAGGGTTTTTTTTTGCTTACTTACTAGTAAAAATGTGTTCTGTGTGGTTTTGTGTAAACCAATAAGGCATTTCATTAATGTGTTCAAATGCTTTTGTGACAATTAAGTTTGCCTTCTTCCCAATAGTTATACTTCCATGGGTTTCATTAATTCCCATTGCATTTGCGGCGTTAATAGTTAATGCATTAAATCCTTCCTTTGGGGTCATACCATTATACAGGCATGCTAAGCTCCAAACAAACCACATATTGTAATTAGGACTGCTTCCAGGATTGAAGTCTGATGCCAAAGCAATTGGCAAACCTGCATCAATAATTTTCCTAGCAGGTGTATAGGGAATTTTTAAGAAAAAAGAACTCCCAGGTAAAGCAACTGGCATAGTTTTGCTCTCTTTTAAACAATTAATCTCTTCTTCCCCAATGTGTTCCAAATGGTCTACTGACAATGCGCCAAACTCAACAGCAACCTGAACTCCTCCTGTAAGTCCCAATTCATTTCCATGTATTTTAGCTTGTAGTCCAAATTTTGAAGCAGCTTCTAAAATCTGCCTAGTTTCCTCAACACTATAAAAACCATCATCACAAAAAACATCAATAAAATCAGCCAATTTTTCATTCGCAATAATTGGCAACATTTCAGTAATAATGATATCTATGTAAGCCTGATGATTATTTTTGTATTCCAAAGGAAATGCGTGAGCACCAAGAAAAGTTGATTTTACTAAAATGGGCAATGATTCTTTCAGGCGTTTGATTACACGAAGCATTTTAATTTCTGATTCAGTTGTCAATCCATAGCCACTTTTTATTTCTAAAGCCGCCGTACCCATTTGAATCGCTTTGTTTGCATACAAATAAGCCATTTCAAAAAGTTGATCCTCTGATAGAGCTTGTAATTTTTTAGCAGAATTTAAAATACCTCCACCTTCAGCCGCAATGTCTGCGTATGTCTTTCCTTTTATACGCATTACATATTCATTGTGTCTCGGGGATGCAAAGACTAGATGAGTATGTGAATCAACAAAAGCGGGCATTACCCACTTACCGCTTAAATCTATAGTATCTATTTTATACGTTGGACATTTATCCATGCCACCAAAATCCATAATAATACCATTTTGAACCAATAAGTAGGCATTCTGAACACTTTCAAGCTCATCCATCTCTCTTCCTTTGAGTTGACTGACTTGAGGTCCTAGAATACCAATTAAATCGGCTATGTTTGTAAGTAAATAATTATTGGACATGGTGAATTTAGAAATATTAAATCAAGCTATTGGCAAAGGTAAAGAAGTTTTCATTGCCGACACAGCGAGAGTTATAGGCAACGTAAATTTAGGAGACGAAGTTAGTATTTGGTTTGGCGCCGTATTAAGGGGAGATGGCGATAAAATAAGTATTGGCAAGCGCAGCAATATACAAGATAATGCCACCATTCACGTTGACCCTGGTTTCCCTGTTGAGATTGGTGAAGAATGTATTATTGGTCATGGAGCAGTGGTACATGGAGCTAAGATTTCAAATAATGTGTTAATTGGAATTCATGCTACCGTTTTAAATGGAGCCATTATTGGTAGCTATAGCATCATTGCAGCAGGCGCATTGGTGACAGAAGGAATGGTTATCCCTCCAAATAGTTTAGTTGTTGGCGTTCCAGGGAAAGTAATTCGAAATATTGGCCAAGACCAAATGGAAAAGATCGAAAAAAATTCACAATCGTATGTAAATTTGAGTAAAGCTTATATTGAAAAGTACTCTAGTTAAATAAGCCGAAAAAATTTCTTTCAGCATACTTATGAAATTTCTCCTTATCCGCAAACTTTTTAGCATTTAAAGCTAAAGCAGAACGATCAACATCAATAAATTTATTCAAAAGTGATGCCTTATCATTTTGATGAAGAATGGACCTAGCATCTAAAACCTGGTCATACAAATCAATATCGTAGGGAAGATACTGATTTAAAATATTGAAACCATAATTGCCATTAATTGCATGTGCATTTTTATTCAAACCATCCATAAATGCATTAAGTAAGTGTTCAAAGGTATTCAATTCAAACCAAGAATCTGTTGTCATACTCAATGAATCTTGAGGGCAAACTGGGGGTAAATCAAAATTTAACAAACTAAAGAGAGGGCGGTGTTGAGGCAAATCTAAAAGCCTATTTCTATTCAGATCCGTTAACAAGAGCGAAATTTCGGCATTGACACCTCTAATTCGCCCAGGTCTGGATAATATCTCTGATTGATAATGCAAATTTCCGGTTTCAAAAATACTATACAATTGTTTGGCTAAATACAGTTCTGATTGCAAGGCCAAAACACTATCAATACCTGCAATTACAATGATTTTCTTAGCATTAAGCATCTGCTCATATTCTTGAAAAGAATTAAATACTGAATAAAAGTTTCCAGTATTTGCAAGGATAAACTTAGCTCCAATAACAACAACTTCAGGATTATCTGAGGGATCTGGAACCACCATATCCAATTCACGAACCATATGCTTTACTGCAGTGTGTTTAAAAAAGTTAATTTTGGAATAAGACTTCAAGTGCTTGTTAAGGCAACTAAGAGTTGAAGCTTCATCAGAACACCATGAGATATTTGCATCTGTTTTCTTAACATTGGTCTCAAATTCAAAAAGCAATTTATCTAAATTCTCTGCAACCTTCCAACGAATATAAGTAAGTCGCTTTTTAACCAATTCAATATCATTGATTTTAAGTAGACTTTCGTTCAGTCTACTTAAATATGTGATATTATTCTCTAAAAATTTATCCATTTAAAAAACAATATTATCTATTAATCGAACACCTTCTATTTGCACCGCCAATAAAATGACATTCTTGTTCTTTCTGAACCACTTTTTGCCGTGAGCCAAAGTATCAGCATTTGCGAGTTCTAAATATTCAACATCGATCTTTCTATTCTGAAGCAATTTCTTTCCATAATTAACTGCATCAAAAGCTTCAATATGGATGGATAAATCTCTGATAATAGACAGAACTTTATAAAGGTAAGCAGCCTCAATCAATCCAGAAGAAGACAAGCGCTTATTTCTTGAACTCATAGCTAAGCCAGTTTCCATTCTGATTGTTGGACAAAAGACCAAATGTATGGTGTGAAAATAAGCGTTTTTTAGGGCCTTAATAACCATACATTGCTGATAGTCTTTCAAACCAAAATAAGCTGTATTTGGTTTAATATAATCAAACAAACGGTATACAACTTGAACAACACCGTCAAAATGACCAGGTCGGAGCGGCCCTTCAAAAACATTATCGATTGTCCGTAAATCAAGTGGTATTTTTTGGTAATTATCAGGGTACATGACTTCAGTGCTAGGCATAAAAACGGCATCACAAAAAACGTTCTTTAACATTTCAATATCCTGCTCTTTGGTAATCGGATAATTATTAAAATCAACAGAATTATTAAACTGAAGCTTATTTACAAAAATGGAAACAATTGTATAATCATTCTCTTCAACACTTTTTTTAACCAATTCAAGATGACCTTCATGCAAAGCGCCCATAGTTGGTACAAATCCTAATTTGATTCCTTTTTTTCTAATTTTAGATAAGAAGTCTTCTAATTCTATTTGTGTGTTGAATATCTGCAAGGTAAGTGCAAAATAAGACTATGATTCTTACATAAAAAAGATATAATTAAAATAAAAAAATAGATTTTCAATTAATAGCACCTAAATATTTCTTAGCAGTTTTTTCAAACCGATTAGAGCGTACAATAAAAGCTGCGTTTGCGAATGATTTTTCCTTTTCAATTAGAAACAGCACTTCTTCTATTAGTTCAGGAATATTAACTATTAGATGTTCTAAAATGGTTATAGCAAACGCTCTAACTGCCACATCATCCTTTTTGTTAAACAGAGCATTCAAGGCCAAATCAGCACAATCATATTGAAATTCGACAGGAATTGGAATCTGTTGCAATATTTTAAATATGTTCCTTTTAAGCCCTCCTTTAACAGTGGTCGCAGCTACTTCAATTAAAATTGGGAAAAATCTAATTATGTCACATTTTGAATTCTTTTCTGTTAAATGTGCCGCAGCCCATGCTGAATTATAAGCAATTCTTTCATTAGTACTTTTAATGCCAAAGAAAATACCCTCAAAAGCAATAGAATCATTATTAGCCAATTCGGCCAATTCTTTAATACTCTTTACGTTTCTAATTTCTTCAATATTCATAAGCATAAAAAAAGTCCTAGATAATCTAGGACTTAATTATTGAAATATTATTTATTAGTGTCTTACAACCAATTTCAAAACACCATAGTTGAAACCATTCTTTCCAGTTCCAGAAACAATATAGGTACCAACTTGTAAACCTTTAGTTTCTAGTGAAATAACATTACTTCCAGGATTTAAAGAAGCAGCGACTTTAACCATAACAGTTCTACCTGTAAAGTCCATGATTGTTAAAGTAATATCCTCAATTGAATTGGTATTAATAGAAACGTTTACCACATCATTTGCTGGATTAGGATATAACTTCATCATATTGCTGTTCTTAGAGTTTTGAACAGAATTGATATTGGTGAAGTATTGTTGGCACTCATAAAATCCTCTTCCATGGGTACCTGCATATATAGATCCACTGTTTCTATTTGGGAATACATATTGCCTAATAGCCAATGTAGCAACTTTAGGGAACTTATTTGTAGCATTCGTTTGAGATGACCATGTAGAACCCCCATCATCTGAAGCATAAACACCAAGGTCTGTTGCTAAGAACAACAAACTTGAATTACTTAAAGCAATTAAACCATCATAAACTGGCATAGAAGGCAAATTATTAGTGATGTTTGTAAAGCTTGCGGTTCCCAACATGCTTGTTCCTTTATAAACATAGTTTGATGAACCATAGTTACCTAAAGTTATTAGTGCAGTGTTGTTGTCATTTGGATCTAAACAAATCGATGAAATTGCTCTACCAGCACCTTGGCTGAAGCTTAAATTAGTGGTTGTAATTCCTGGGGGAATTGAAGTTGGATTTGACCATCTATCATAAGTTGCAGAATTCAAACCATCAACACGGTAAATACTTGTGCTATTGCTAATAAAAAGTGAATTTCCATCATTGCTTGGTTCTAAATCCCAAACTTGACCTCCACCTTGCGCTGTTGCGATTAAGTACCAAACGGGAGCATTTTGAAAATCAGTAACACCGGTACCCATCCATACTTGTCCATTTCTTGCAATAAACAATCTAGATTCTTTATTGGCAAATGTTGGATGCTCCCATAAACGAAATTTGGTATTAAATGGCGCCCAATTTGCGACGTGGTTGTGTTCGCAGTATTTGCTTGTATCGGATAAACCAATAAATGACTTAGCAATTCTTCTATCCCATATGCAAGATTGTGATTTACCATAATCTCTAGAACGTTCGATGTTGCCATAATATGTTTCTGCAAATACAATTGAGTTGTCTTTTGTAGAAATATCAACTTGAAAACCATCTCCGCCTTTAATTTCTACAGCAGACTTTTTAGTGTTTCCTTTTTTATTAATATATAGGGTGCCATTGTCTTGGGTACCGCCAGTAACATTTCCTTCATAATCGGCAGCAACGGCATAGAACTGAGTGACATTGAAACCTTGGTTTCTAGGCGTAAAAGTTCTTAAGTTATCAGAACTGAAGTATAAGCCACCATCATTGCCACAAATCAAAGTTGGAGGATTGGTTGTTATGTCCCATTGCAAAACGTGTTTATCAGCGTGAACATAAGCAGGATTTGCGCCACCAAAATCATTTAGTGAGGCAATATATCTTGGATTTGTTCCTTCTTTCCACTCAGCTAAAGTAACACCACCCATTATGATATGATTTTTGTTTAATGGATTAACTGTAATTACGTTATTGTAACTCCCTTGAGAACTTGCCAATGATATCAAAGGATCAAAATAGGTTGTGCTAGCTGCTATTATTTGAGACCAAGTTGAACCTGCATCAGTTGTTCTATAAACGCCATTCAATTTTGAATCATTTCCGGCAACCATTAAATAAACATATTTTGGATCTTGTGGCGATATCGCAATAGAAGTTCTTCCTATTGCAACGTTTGGAGGTGTAATTACAGACCAAGTAAGCCCATCATCTGTACTTTTAACAATCGTACTTGCTGATTGTGCAATCACCATACCATCAGTTGCAACTTTTACTTCCTTACTGTTTCCGGTTTTAGCCATTGTCCAAGTTAGTCCCCCATCTGATGATTTTCTTAATCCGCCTGAAGTAGAGGCATATAATAAATTCTTGCCAGATCTCATATCTGAAGCCATTGAATTTATATTTCCATAACCTGAAGTTGATACAATTCTAATAAATGTCTTGCCTTTATCAGCAGATCTAAAAATTCCTGCACCTGCAAAGCCAGGGGTACCGAAAGAAGAACCTGTAATAGAAACAAACTCACCTTCACCCGTTCCATATACAATATCACCAGTGGAGCTTTGTGCTATACAAGTTACATTCAAATTTTCTTGGTAATCATTTACTGGTGTCCAAGAAGACCCTCTGGTTCTAGATCGGAATAATCCTCCACTTACGCCGCCAACAAACATGATATTTGGCGTATCTTTATCTTGCAAAAAAGCCCTAGTTCTTCCGCCTATATTGTCGGGTCCTAATTCATTCCAAACTGAATTAACAGTTCTTTTAGATTGGATTTTTAATGAAGCATTAATTGCTGTCATATATTCAGCCTCACTAACAGTTCCAGTCAAAGGATTTGATCTTAGTGCATCAAAATACTCTGACATACCTGCGGCAATTTTGCCGCCTGGCACTTGATAAGATAATACTTCCTCAATTTTAGAGGCAGTTCTAGGCTTGTATTCACTAGCCTTGAATGACAATGTACTCACTGCAACAAAAGCTGTAAGTACTGCAATAACAAATAAAAATTTAATTTTCATAAAACAGTGGTATAAACAATTTTCAAATGTAAGAAATATTTTCTTGAGAAAAAATTTTTTTTAAATGTGCTTTTCGGCATGGTAAGACGATCTAACCATTGGACCGCTCTCAACAATAGCAAAGCCTTTAGATTCGCCAATTGTTTTGTATTTTAAGAATTGCTCAGGCGTCACAAATTCAGCAACTTCTAAGTGCATTTTTGTTGGTTGCAAATATTGACCTAAGGTTAAAACATCACAACCGTGTTCTAATAAATCATCCATGGCTTTTTCTACCTCAAGTTGGGTTTCACCGAGCCCTAACATAATTCCACTTTTGGTTCTTAAACCTAAATCCTTAGTTCGTTTAATTTGCTCCAAACTTCTCTCATACTTTGCTTGAGGACGCACAATGCGGTATAATCTTTCAACCGTTTCCATATTATGGCTAACAACCTCAGGTTTTTCACTTACAACCATTTCAAGTAAATCCCAATTGGCTTTAAAGTCAGGAATCAATGTTTCCATGGTAACACCCGGATTCTGAATTTTAATTTCCCTAATTGTTGCAGCCCAAACCCCAGCACCCTTATCTTTTAATTCATCTCTATTAACGGAAGTAATTACAGCATGTTTAACTTTCATCAACTTAATTGCTTCGGCAACTCTTTTTGGTTCATCAACATCGTATTCGTTTGGTCTACCGGTTGCAACAGCGCAAAAAGAACAACTTCTCGTGCAGATGTTACCCAAAATCATAAATGTTGCTGTTCCAGAACCCCAACATTCTGCCATATTTGGACATTTCCCATCTTCGCAAATAGTATTTAATTGATGTGTTTTAACAATCTTTTTTACTTCAGCATAGGTTTCCCCAGAAGGAATTTTAATTTTCAACCAATCCGGTTTTGTGCGTTTTCTAGGTTCAGGTACAATTAATTCAGACATTTCATTAATAATTTTTTCCGATTGCAAAGCTAAGATAAAACGAAGAATATACCGTTTTGTTTTGAATAAAATGAAGTAACTCAGGCCTGCTTGGAAACCAATCTAATAAGACTCCTACTTCTATAGATTTAAAATCAGAGCTATAATATCCCCAGTTGAATTCTGCACCAATTTTAAACGACATCCCTCCAATTAATTTAGTCTGATTGATTCCATAAAAAAAAGGAGAATAACCTGTAATTTGATCAAACTTATACAATTCCGGATTGTACCTAACTGATTTGGAAATAATTATATTGGGATTAGATGGGTCAAAATACTCAATATCCACAAAATTGGGTTTTAAAAACCCCAAACTAGGCCCTAAAAGCATAAAAGCATTGACACCAACACTATTTTTATTGTGCTTTTCCGCAAGTTCTTTTGTTACCCCAAACATTGGCCTTAATGCATACAACCTATTAACTTTACCATAGATGTAAGGTGTGGTATTCACCATTCGCTGATTTAAGACTTGTTTTTCTTTGATTTGTTTAACTCCTGTAAATGAAAAATCTAAACTCCAACTATATTTATTTTGCATAGGTTCAGAGTTCCTATAGAATAAACCCATTCCATTTGG
The DNA here is from genome assembly GCA_044357345.1 of Bacteroidia bacterium. Taxonomy (GTDB): domain Bacteria; phylum Bacteroidota; class Bacteroidia; order NS11-12g; family UBA955; genus JABMMZ01. The sequence goes on along the minus strand of JBIKPR010000015.1, from coordinate 22,278 downwards.
ACTGGCAAGAATTCCAAATTTCATTGCTGCATCTTCATAAGTAATATCGTAATTTTCTTGAGCCCTAAGTTCGAAACTAGTACATTGAAAACATACAAAAATTATAACACAGATTATTTGTTGCATATATTTGCCAAACAATTCAATTAAAATGGCAACTTCAAAGATAATATATTCAGGTGAATTAAGAACTAATGCAGTTCACATATCATCTTCCAATTCAATAGTTACTGATGCACCCCTTGACAACTATGGAAGAGGTGAAGCTTTCTCACCCACAGACTTAGCTGCAACATCTTTAGCATCATGTATGCTTACTGTTTTAGGGATATATGCTCAAAACAATGGCATCAATATGATTGACTCCAATGCGGAAGTCACTAAATTAATGAGTACGGAAGGCCCAAGAAAAATTTTGGGAATTGATGTTGATTTGGAAATAGTAACTAAAGAAATATTAGATGACAAACAAAAGACGATTCTTGAGAGGGTTGCACGAACATGCCCAGTTTCATTAAGTCTTCACCCAGATCTCAAACAAAATATTCAAATCAAGTTTTCAAACTAAAAGCTAGGAAGATTTTATAACTCCTTCGAGCTTATTTCATTGTGGTTGGCAAAATATGTGCAAATTTTGTTTTCTATAACAAGTAATTGAGGCGACTGATGTGCAACATCTAAGTCATTTGCTATAGCATTTGAAACGTCTCTAAACTTCAACAAATCGAGATAATAAACATTTTGATCGGCCAATTCAATAGGCCAATTTCGTTCAAAACGATCTTTAACCATAATGCTAATACTGCATCTGGTACTATGTTTGAAGATTATTACTTTTTGATTTACAGAACTTTCTACTAAATCATTTAACTGATTTATATCGGTTAAATTCAACCAATTCAACATAAAGATTATGCTGTGAAATTTGACTGCTCTTGGTTACTTTTGTAAACAGATGGGCATCTATCTTTGCGACCACCACAAGCAACAACTAAAGCAGTAAAAATAAATGCTACTAATAAGATTTTAACTATTTTCATTACAATTTATAATAATACAATATTAACCCAAATATATTAAATACTGAAATAAATTTATTAACTGAAGAGGCAATTAATAAGGGTATTGATGCTTTTTTGTACAGTCATTCAAAAATCAATAAAGAAAAAGCAAGTTTTGCAGCATTACAAGCATCATTAAGAAACTTAGCGCTAGAAAAAGTTTCCAATTTAATTGGTCATGGTGGGTTTGTAACTAGAAGAAGTCTCGAGCAATGTAGTTCAGAGCTACTGGCAGAGTTTAAAGGAAATGAATTTAAAGGAAATAAAATTTTAATTTTAGCTGCAGGACTTGGCATTGACGATTGGGCTTTTTCTTTTTCGTTTAATAAAGTCATTTCGATTGATACGGATATTGAATTAAATGCAATTAGCCGCTATAATTTTGGGGTACTAAAAAGAAACAACATTCAAAGAATTGATGCAAATGCGAGCGAATTCTTAGATAGAAATAGTGAAACATTTGACTTGGTTTTTGTCGACCCTGATAGAAGAAATGAAAAAGGAAGACAAATTCTCTTAGGTGAACATCAACCCAATGTAGTAGAACTTTTACCAAAATTATTTGCTATTAGTTCTAAAGTCTTAATTAAGTGCTCCCCTTTATATGATTATGAAATGGCTATTTTGGAAATACCAAATATTAGTACAATGTATAGCGTTTCAAAATATGGAGAGATGAAAGAGCTCCTTATTTTAGCTGAAAAGGACTATTCTGAGGATGGTATTTCTATAATTTGTAGTGACATTTTAAAAGACAAAAGCACTGTTTCTTATAAAACCCTAGATAAAAAAGAGAGTAAATATTCAGCTACCGATGAAATTGGATCTTATCTATACGAAGCAGGATCTTGTGTTGTAAAGATGAGAAAACACCATCATTTAGCAATGGAATTGAACCTTTCTGGAATTGATATTTCTGTTGCTTATTATACAAGTAACCAAATAAACAATCAATTTATTGGAAGATGCTTTAAGATTATTAAATCAATGAAATACAATTCAAAAGATTGTATTAAATATTTTGAATCCAAGCATATTAAAAAGGCCAATATAAAAGCAAGAGGCTTAAAGTTCAATACCGAAGAATTAAGGAAAAAACTAAAATTAAAAGAAGGTGGAGCAGACTACATTTTTGCACTGCCGTACAAAAACAATATTTTACTAATTCACTGCACGCATTAAGCGTTAACAGTCTTAATATACACCTCTAAAGCCTTAACGATAGATGGATTGTCTTTGGTCGGTGCAGGGATATTGCAAATTAAATTGTTTTCAATAATTGCTCTTTGGGTACTCTCTCCGAATGCGGCCAGTCTCGTCGCATTTTGTTTGAAATTAGGAAAATTATCAAATAATGACTTGATATCTGCTGGACTGAAGAAGACAATTACATCGTAAAACACCTCCTCCAAATCACTTAAATCTGCAGAAACAGTTTTGTAAAAAGTGGCTTCAGCAAATATTAGTTTATGTTTCTTGAAAAAGTCAGGAATTGTAGACTTTCTAATATCAGAACAAGGAAAAAGATATTTTTCGGTCTTGTGGCTTAAAATCAAGGTCAAGAAATCATTTTCTAAGTTGGTTTTGGGATAAAACACTTTTCTTTTTCTTAGAAAAATATATTTCTGAATATACATTCCGATGCCCTCTGTAAGACAGAAATATTTCATGTCTTGAGGCAATTCCACCCTCAATTCTTCTACAACTCTAAAAAAATGATCAACTGCATTTTTTGAATTAAATATTATTGCAGTATGGTTTAAAATATTAATTTTATTCCGCCTAATATCCCTGCCTGGCACTGCATCTACTTGAATAAAAGAGCGAAAATCAAGTTTTAATTTATATTTAGCAGCTATATCGTCAAAAATTGACTTCTTGCCTGGTTCAGGCTTATTTTGAGAGATGAGTATAGTTTTTACTTTGGCCTCCTTAGTCATATTCGAGCAAGTTATTAATCGACTTTATCAATGCCAACAAAGGCAAAATTTCGAAGGCGCAAAGATACAAAATTAAAATGAAATTAGATTGGTTTTGTAAAAAGCGACCAGAAAATATAAATTTTATTATACTAACTGAATACACAATTAATATATACATTACCAATGAAACTATAACTATTGTTCGAATGTTACATGCTGTATTATAATAAGTAAGGATTAAAAATGGTACTAATACTAGTGAAGTAACATATGACTGAATTCTATAAATTATAGCATAATCGTTACTCAATGAAGGTTGAGAAAAAGAGTAAGCAAACAAATTCTTTAACCATTGATTGGCTATAAGTAAAACAATTACAGACGCAGATATCACTAAAATTAAGAGCAAATCTGAATATCCAGTTTTTAAATCACTTGACTTTATTACAATATAAATCCCCAGTGATAAACTTTGACTTATGATAAACCAAGTTAGAAATTTACTGATTCTAAATACACTGGTTTGAGTTGAAAAGAATTCATTTAAACTTATTCCGCTATACCAAGATTTATTAAGAAGTCGATATTGTAATGAATAATTGTTTTTGAAGAATACAATCAATAGGGCAATAAAAAATACCCATAAAAAGACATAATAGTTATTCAAATTCTTTCTTATAGGTGGGTTCTTGGATGCGGTTAAGGTTTTTCTTAAATTTATCTTTGAATTTCTATAGATCTGTTTGTCGTATGGAATAAACTTTGAATAAAACAAGGTATCTATAACAATAGTATCAGAGCCATACAGACTGTCTATAGTCCTTAAATTCAAAGAATCTAAAGCGCTCAATTTGGGCACGGAATCGATTACCTGGGCATTTAAAACCGCAAGGAAAAACCAAAAAATCGATATTAGGATTGATTTAAAAATAACTACTTATTCCAAAATGAAATTTTCCAGCTCTCAAATCAAAGTTATTACCCTTTTGCTTCCCAAGTCCATAAGCAAGGGATAAAATCCCAGCGCCTGTTTCAATATTGCCTCCTACTCCAAAACCCCATGGCAAATCAAAAACTTGCTCTTGTATTCCTGAACTTTTATTTTCATAATACGCTCCATTCCAGAAAACTTTAAAATGTGAGTTTAAACCCAAAAGATATCTGTATTCTATGTCAAGCATATTAAAATTGCTTGCAAATATACTTTGTTCATTGAATCCTTTTAAAGAATTAATTCCCCCTTCCCGTTGTAACTCATTAAAATATATTTGCGGGGCAATAATTTGGTTTAAATTCAGTCCAAATTTAACTGTACCTTTATCTTTTAAAGGAAAAAAATAGTCGAATTTTATCTGGTATTGATACTGATTTGTTCTTAAAACACTAGAATCATACAAATTATATTGACTTGGCCCAAACCTTACTTCCGAAATAATATTATCTTTTATAATCTGCTTTACACCAACTGAAATATTTGATTCAAATAAGTAACCACTCCTAGGATTAAATTTATAGTCCAATTTCACAAAACTTGTCATAAATCCATACTGTTTTATTTGAATAGAATTAGAATTTGGAAATTGTTTGGTAGACCTAATTTGGCTTGTGTCAACTGAATTTAAGTTGGTAGAACTTACCTTATAAAATGCCTTAATGCCATTAATTCCCGAAGTAAAATATTGAAATCCAACTTGCCGTTGTACCAAAGTAAAAAGTGTATCATATTTCAACAAATCTACTCCGAAGTCAATGCCAATCGGCTTATAAAAAATATATGGATAACTGAAATACGTTTTCAGTTCCTGAGATCTAGCCTTAAAACTTCGCCATTGAATACTTAATACCTTAGCTGTTTTAAACAAATTATTTAATCTTAGCGCAAATTCACCAGTAAATACTAAATTCTTTGATCCAGGCAAGCTTTGTGAAACTGTATTTGGAGCTAAACCAATAATACCATTTAATTGGTCAGATTTCTTTTTTCTTATGTAGTAATAAGGCTTTGCTTTCCCGCTTTTCATAAATACCAATTGAGGGATGCGTTCGGAATATAAAAAAGGCAATTGTTGCAGCTTCTCGTGGGCTTTTCTAAATAGAGACTCATTATATGCATCGCCTGCTTTCACACCAGTATAAGCTTCGATAAATCTTTTTTTAACCACAAATTCACCATCATTATGCAAGGTATCAAAAAGAAAATATGGTCCCCTTTCAATAAATAATTTAGCTTCAACTTCCCCATCAGCCATTTCATAATCTACATTGACTTGGCTAAATGGATATCCTACATCCTCTAAATTCAACAGAAGCTCTTCTGATATTTTTGCCAACTTCGAAGAATCAAAATTTGTCATTAGATATTTGCTTCTAATGGTTTGAAAATTTGTTTCAGAACTGTCTATAACAAATTGAAGTTGTGCTATTTTGTATTGAGGCCCTGTATGAACTATAGCCCTTGCCAAATCTTTTGACCAAATAACACTATCAACATTAAACTCTAAATATGAGTTTAATAAATAAACGTTTCTAATTCTATTGAGATTCTTCAAAACATTAATACTGTCTGCTTTTTGCTCAACCTTTGCATTCAGAGGATTACTAGAAAGTGATAATGTAAATGTTTGCGCAACAATATTCTTGTCTCCAAAAAACATGAAGACAATAATAAACAGCAATATCTTTCGTTGATTCAACAATCTAATCTCACAAAATTAAAGCTAATTCAGTAAAAATTTCATTGTTAACCATTAACCTATTAATATTGTAGCAATATAAGGTCAAAAATTACGTTTAATAAATATTCTTTATGCTTAAATTCAAAACAATACTTCTCGTTATTATTGCAAGTATATTCATACTTTCTTCATGTGCGTCTAATCGAAAATGCAATGGCAAGAAAGGTGTGAGAACTGAAATGGGTACTATGTAATCAATTTTTACATGAACATCCTTGTCATATGCCTTGGAAATATTTGTCGAAGTCCAATGGCTGAGGGTTTACTATTAAAACACTTCAGTGAAGGGTTAAAAATTTCTAATTGGAAAGTTGATTCTTGTGGCACAAGCAACTACCATAAAGGGGAACTTGCCGACCCAAGAATGATCTTAACTGCTAAGAAACATGGAATAGACCTCACACACCGATCTCGTCAATTAAAAATTGAAGATTTTGATGAGTTTGATTACTTAATGGTAATGGATGAAAAAAATTACGAAGACGTTGTTTCAATTTGTCCTTCTAAAAAAGAAAAAGTAGACTTAATTAGCAACTTGAGTGAAAATTATAGAGGACAAATGATTCCTGATCCATACTTCGGCGATCAAAAGGGATTTGATGAAGTTTACAAATTATTAGACCATATTTGCGCAGAAATTGTACAAGGCTTTAACCTCAAATATTGAAAAAAACGACCCCTTTAAATTTTATTTTGGGTTAATAACAAGTTTCATCGTATGCACTGGAATCTTTCTTAGTTGTATTCATCTAGGAGAGCTCAAAACTGATGGTAGTATTTTCTCTGCCGTTGCACTAAAAGACCTAAGTGGCGGTGTATTGTACGTTAATGCTTGGGAAAACAAACCTCCCGGGATTTTTTATCTTATAGAACTCTTTTTCATTATCATTCCTAATCCAATTTATGCCGTGTTTACCTTGGCATATGTAAGTTTTATAGCAACCTCGTTCTGCTTATACACCATTATATTAAATAATGTAAAATCATATATAGCCGGCATATTATTTACCTCAATTGCTATTTTTTTTACAATGTATGGCAACAATATAGGTGATGGACTTTGCACAGAAATACATGGCACGCTTTCCATCTTAATATCTATGGTCTTTTTTATGGCTTTCCAGAACAGTCCCAAGTCTATTTATTTAATTGTCTCATCTATTTCTCTTGGCTTTTCTTTTTGGTTTAAAGAGCCTTTTATCTTTGTTTTTATCGCACTTTTCATTATAAATATTAGATTGATTAAAATTAAGAAAGAGAAAATTATTTATACACTTTCAGCAATTTTGCCAAGCATTTTCTTTATTGTGTTGCTTTATTTTCAAAATTCACTACATGGATATATCGATTCTATAAAATACAATTTTACATACTTGAATATCGATGAACCTATTTCGCTAAAAGTTAAAATAAATGATTTATATAGCAATTTAATTCATCCTATTCTTACCGCAGTTCTATTTTTTACATATCTAGCTTATAAAACCCTTTTAAATAAAAAAACAAGTGGCGAAACACTTGCTCAGTTGATATTTTTAATAAGTACTGGCATTATTTTTGGACTTTCTCCACACAATTTTGGCCATTATTACTATCCTACATTTACTTTGATTTTTGTTGTATTTTCAAAAATATATGCCCTTTATTTTGAGGCGTTTAATATAAAATTAACGTGGCCTTTAATTCTTATTTGTATATATACTTTATACAGAATTGATGAAAGGCAGAAACCAAACTTGACATTTGAAATTAAACCAATGGTAAGCGATAAATTCGTTAAATATTTAAAAGGAAATCAAGGAAAGACCCTTTTTGTTGATTATGTTGTAAAAGGCGACTATTATATAAAATCTGGGCTTATCTATCCAAGCTTTCTACCTATTGCCTTACCTATACATTTTGGAGAAAACTTAAGTGGAATAGAAAATAGAAACAGAATTTGGAAAGAACTTTCTAAAAATCCCCCTGATTTTTTAATAACAACATACACCAGCTCTTATTTTTCATGGTATTTACCTGATCCTAAATTCTATGAAAACAACTATTATAAAATTGATAGCATTCAACCAGAGAATGACAATGTCCTTTATTTATGGAAGTATAAATCAAGCCCTCTAATCGTGAGATAATTTCAGATATCGTTTATTTAAATTGATTACATTTGCGGTATGCATTTTGAAAATTCGCTGGCATTTGCGAGGAAAACAGACAGCGAGGATGTTTTAAGAGAATTCAGATCCGAGTTTCACATCCCTGAAATTAATGGAAAACCGTGCGTTTACCTTACTGGAAACTCACTTGGTTTATTGCCTAAAGCAGCAGAAAAAGCCATAAAAGATGAACTTGAAGATTGGAAAAATCTTGGTGTTGAAGGTCATTTTCATGGAAAAAATCCATGGTTTCATTACCATAAATTTCTATCTGAAAATGCTGCATTGGTTGTGGGTGCGAAACCAGTAGAAGTTGTAATTATGAACCAATTAAGTTCAAATTTGCACTTTCTTTTTGTTAGTTTTTACAGACCTAATTCAAAAAGGTTTAAAATAATAATGGAAACTGGTGCATTTCCAAGTGATATGTATTTGGTTGAGTCGCAAGTAAAATTTCATGGCTTTGACCCTGCAGATGCAATTATAGAAGTGAGGCCAAGAGATGGCGAACACACTTTAAGACATGAAGACATAATCGAAGTTATTGAAAAAAACAAAGACACTACCGCACTGGTTTTCTTCAGCGGTGTTCAATACTACACCGGACAAGTTTTTAATATTGAAGAAATAACCAAAAAAGCGCATGAAATTGGAGCCATTGCAGGATTTGACCTTGCACATGCTGCCGGAAATATTAACTTAGAATTACATAAATGGAATGTCGATTTTGCTGCTTGGTGCAGTTATAAATATTTAAATTCAGGTCCTGGAAGCGTAGGCGGTGTTTTTATAAACGAAAAATATGCCAATGACAACAGTTTACCGAGGTTTGCAGGTTGGTGGGGACATGAAGAATCCGAAAGATTTAAAATGTTGAAGGGATTTGTACCTGAAACTGGTGCAGCTGGCTGGCAAGTTAGCAATGCACCCGTGCTCAGCATGTCTGTTCATAAGGCCTCTTTAGAAATATTCGCAAGAGCTGGAATGAACAGATTAATTGAAAAAGGAAAAAACCTTAATGCCTATTTAGAGTTCATTATTAAAGATTCAATTGATCAAAATTCAAATTTAAATTTAGAAATCATAACACCTCAATACCCTGAAAGAGGATGTCAAATAAGCATATTAACCGATGAGAAAGGCAAAGCATTATTTGATCATTTGACCCAAGCAGGTGTGATAGCTGATTGGAGAAACCCTAACGTTATAAGAATGGCTCCTGTAGCTATGTACAATAGATTTGAAGACATCTACAGATTGGGGCAAATATTTATATCCTTTTAAAATAAAAAATGAATTATATTGAAATAACACTGACCGCTTGTGAACCAGTAGATCAGAATGTAGAAATCATCTCCGCCTATCTTGCAGAATTTGGATTTGAAGGTGTTGCTGAAGATGAGATTGTCAAAGCATATGTCGCTGAAAATGAAAAATCAGATGAAGAAATCAAAATTCTACTTGATGAATTAATTGAGAAAAAACTATGTTTTGACGAATATATAATAGATATCATTAAGCCAAAAAATTGGAACGAAGAATGGGAAAAGAACTATTTTCAGCCTATCTTAATTGGTGAACAATGTTTAATAAAAAGCAGCTTTCACAAAACCGATCTAAAAGCCAAGTATGAAATCATAATAGATCCTAAAATGAGTTTTGGTACAGGGCATCATGAAACCACAAGTATGATGGCTGAATATATCCTGGAAACGGATATAAAAGGTAAAATCGTGATGGATATGGGAACAGGAACAGGCATACTTGGGATTTTAGCATCTATGATTGGTTGCGATAAAATTATAGGAATAGACAACGATAGTTGGTGTTATGAAAATGCACAAGAAAACATTGAAAAAAACAATATTCATAATTTTGAAATGATTTTGGGAGATGCAGGCATGTTAAAATCATATCCTGATACTTTTGATGTTTTTATAGCAAACATCAACCGCCATATTTTATTGGCAGATATTAAGTATTACGTTAAAACAATGCGTAAACCTTCAACTTTATTGTTGAGTGGATTTTATTTAGAAGATCTTCCTGATATTGAATTAGAATGTAGCAAACATGGCTTGAAATTCATAGATAAAAAGATTAAAAAGAATTGGATTTGTGCTAAATTTGAATTGGCATGATTTTAAAAGATAAAATTGCAGTAGTAACTGGAGTTAGCAAAGGAATTGGAGAAGCCTTGTGCAAGCAATTATTAGAGAAAGGTTCAAAAGTTTATGGCTTAGGAAGAAATAACTTTGAGGAAATAAATGACAACTACAGCTTTATTAAAACAGATGTTAGAAATTTAGATGAAGTAACATTGGCCTTTGAACAAATATTGAGTGAAAACAATAATTGCATAGATGTTTTAATTAATAACGCCGGTCTTGGATATTTTGGCAATGTAGAAGATTTGCCAATAGAACAGTGGGATGAAATGATGCAAACGAATGTGAATGGTATGTTTTATTGCACCCGCTCTGCTGTTCCAGCAATGAAAAAAAATGGCATTGGACATATTATAAATATTGCCAGCACAGCTGGACTAGAAGGCATGCCAATGGTGAGTGGATATTGCGCTACAAAATGGGCCGTAAAAGGATTTAGTGAAAGCTTATGGAGGGAATTGAGAGACCATAAAATAAAAGTGACTTGTGTGTATCCCGGCAGTGTAAAAACTGATTTCTTTAGAAATAGCCCTAACATCAAACCACACGATTATATGCTGCAACCAGAAGATGTAGCGGCAATGATGGTATATGCATTGGAAACACCAGATAATTTTCACCAAGTCAATCTAGAAGTAAGACCATTACAACCCAAAGGTCCTTCAAAATAATATTACAATTTTTATTCTTAACTTGCGTTAACTTTGGAGATAATCAAATTTGTGTATTAACAATGATCATTAAAAGAATACTCTTTATAATTTTAGTTTTCTGTTTGGGATTTATATCATGCAGAAAAGATGATCAATTTTTTGTAGGACAAGGAAAGCTAGAATTCTCTCAAGATACTGTATACTTCGATACAGTATTTACAAAACTTCCTGGGACCAATTATCCGAGATCTATTACCAAGAGAATGATGGTGAGAAATCCATTTAAAGAATCCATCAAATTCAATGTGAAAATTATGGGAGGCAATGCGTCTGCATACAGAATGAATATTGATGGCAGAACGGGTAGGAACATACCCGAAGTTGAGATACTCCCTAAAGACAGCGCATGGTTGTTTGTAGAGGCAACTTTAGAACCTAACAACCTCACGCAACCAGCATTGGTAAGAGACAGCATAGAATTTGAGAGAAATGGTCAACTACAATACATACAATTGGCGGCGTATGGTTGGGATGCTTATTACTATAATGATTCGTTAATTAGTGGCACAACTAACTGGGTACTAAATGACAAACCCTATGTTATCGTAAACACTGTTTTTGTAGACAAAGGAGCAACTTTAAACATTGGACCCGGTATACATGTTTACAGTTCAACAAATTCAACCATTATCAATTCTAACAAAACCATAAACGTTGCTGCTTTAAATATTTTTGGAACCTTAAAAGTTAATGGAACAGCATCAAATCCTGTAATATTTGAAGGTGACCGTTTGGACAATGCGTTTCAAGATAAGGCAGGTCAATGGAGAGGATTGCACATTTGGAGAGGCAGTATTAACAATGAAATAAAACATGCAATAATTAAAAATGCCACAATTGGGATTCAAATTGATTCATTACCTGAAAGTGGAACCCACAGCTTAATTATGCGTAATACAATAATTAAAAACATCTCTGCATATGGAATTCTAGGATTGACCGCTAAACTGTATATTGAGAATAGTGTTATCAGCAATTGCGGCATCAATACATTTGTGGGCTATTTAGGAGGAGATTACGTCATACTTAATAGCAGTCTGTATACAAGTGCAAATGGAAGAAAAGATCCCCATGTTATATTTAACAATGCTTTGAGAGATGAGAACAAGGTCGTTTTAAAAAATTATGACATTAAATATGCAATTGTTAATAGCATTATATGGGGACCAGTTGAAACTGAAATTAATTTTGATTTTGTCACACCACCAAGTGCCGTCTTGCTATCACATAGTATCTACAAATCAAAAGCTAGTTTGGATGCTCTAGGACCTAACAATAAGCGAAATATTGATCCAAAATTTATTGATGCTAGTAAAAGCAACCTTAAATTAAACACAAATTCACCAGCAAAAGATGCTGCAGATTCATCAAATGCACCTAATACAGACCTCGATGATAAGGCTAGGGATTCAAACCCAGACATTGGTGCATACGAACTTTAATTATATATGAAACAACATTTAAATACTGTACTAATTGCTCTAGCAATTGTTATTTCGGCTTATTTTTTAGGAACTGCCTTTAAGAATAGAAATAAAGCACAAGAAAGCATAAAGGTAACTGGTCTTGGTGAAACAGATTTCACATCCAATTTGATTGTCTGGAACGGAAGTTTTTCAAAGAAAAATTCAGTTTTAAAAGATGCCTATACCGAATTAGATTCAGACAGAGAAAAAATAAAAGACTATTTAATTTCAAAAGGCATTAAGGCTGAAGAGATGGTATTTTCTTCTATTTCAATTGATAAAGAATTTGACCGTTCATATGACAACTATGGAAATTTAACTTATTCTACTTTTACAGGATATAAATTGACACAAAGTATAAATATTGAATCATCTGCAGTCGATAAAGTCGAGAATATATCCAGACAAGTAAGTGAACTCATTCAATCTGGTGTTGAATTTTATTCTGAAAGTCCGCAATATTATTACACTAAATTAGCTGAATTAAAAGTCGAAATGATTGCTAAAGCAACTAAAGACGCTAACAATAGAGCACTTAAAATTGCTGAAAATTCGGACAGCAAATTAGGAAGTCTTAAAAATGCAAGCATGGGAGTTTTTCAAATTGTAGCCCAAAATTCTTCAGAAGAATATTCTTGGGGCGGGTCATTTAATACCCTTTCAAAAAGAAAAACTGCAACCATTACAGTTAACTTAGAATTCGAAACGAATTAATCGTTTTTCTCAGGTCTCATTTGAGGGAAGAACAATACTTCCTGAATGCTTGCCTGATTGGTCATCATCATAGTCAATCGATCTATTCCAACGCCTAATCCGGCTGTCGGAGGCATACCATACTCTAAAGCTCTTAGGAAATCTTCGTCTAGTGGCATAGCTTCGTCATCACCTCTTCCTGCAAGTTTTATTTGCTCTTCAAAACGCTCTCTTTGATCTAATGGATCATTTAATTCTGTATATGCATTGGCTATTTCTTTGCCATTTACAAACAATTCAAAACGCTCTACCAATCCTGGTTTTGAACGGTGCTTTTTAGTCAAAGGACTCATTTCTATTGGATAATCGGTAATGAAAGTTGGTTGAACACAGTGTTTCTCACATTTTTCGCTAAACAATTCATCGATTAATTTTCCTTTACCCATGCTAGCCTCCACATGAATGCCTAATGATTTACATGTTTCTCTTAATCCATTTTCATCCATTTCAGAAATATCAATACCGGTATGTTCTTTTATGGCATCAAACATTGTTATGCGTTTGTATGGACGTGCAAAACTGATTAAATTATCACCTACTTGTGCATCGGTCGTTCCATTTACATCCTTTGCTACATTTTCAATCATAATTTCAGTGTAATCCATCATCCAATTATAATCTTTGTATGCAACATATATTTCCAAACCTGTAAATTCAGGATTGTGTGTTCTATCAATACCTTCGTTTCTGAAGTTTTTAGCAAATTCATAAACTCCATCAAATCCACCAACAATTAATCTTTTTAAGTATAATTCATTGGCTATTCTTAAATACAATTGCATATCCAATGCATTGTGATGGGTGATAAATGGTCGAGCAGCTGCACCACCATGAATGGCTTGAAGTATTGGCGTTTCAACTTCTAGATATCCACTTGCATTAAATGTATTTCTTAAAGATTGAACAACTTTTGTTCTTTTGATAAATGTTTCTTTAACATGGGAATTAACAATTAAATCGACATAGCGCATTCTATAACGAAGTTCTGGATCACTAAATGCATCAAATAAAACACCATCTTTTTCCTTTACTATTGGCAAAGGATTCAAAGATTTTGACAACAAAGTCAAAGATTTAACCCTAACGGTTGTTTCACCTGTTTTGGTTACGAATACCTCTCCTTTGACACCAATTATATCACCAATATCTAAAAGATGCAAAACGAACTCATCAAAGAAGGTTTTATCATCATCTGAACAAACGTTATCTCTTCCAACATACAATTGTATGCGACCCAAATGGTCTTGAATTTTCATAAAACAAACCTTACCCTTTGGCTGTAAACTCATAATTCTTCCGGAAATACTCACATCCTGAAAGTTATTTAATTCAGCATTAAATTCCTTCAAAATTTGTTCTGAGTGAGCATTTACATCCCAAAGATCAGCTGGGTATGGATCGATACCCATTGCTTTAATCTGATCTAATTTATGTCTGCGTTGCAGTTGAAGTTCGTTTAATTCTGACATGTTTGACTTTAAAAATAAGTTTGCAAAAATACTCTGCAATGTTGACTTTTCTATAGGATTAAAGCAACTAAAATTGTATTTTTACTATCTTTGTAGTAAATACGCTTAAAGTTAATTGTTTAAAACCAGTAAATACCGCAGTTTAAAATTTGTTTCTATGCTTATTTTCAGCGTAATAAGCTTTGCTATTAAATTAAATTCTCAAACGCATTTCCTTGAAAACAAAGGTCGATTGCCTTCATTCGTTCAATATTCTGCTCAAACTTCTGGAGGTATGCTGTATTTTAATAAACATGGTTATACGGTGTTAATGAAAGATACAAGGATGTATGATAGTTTATGGGAGCACATTCATAAGTTCAAAACACTTCAACATAATTTTTCAGTCAATTGGCATCGATTTGATGTCGATTTCGTAGGAGCAAATCTTACAGATATTAGGCCAGAAAATCAATCTATTACAAAGCATAATTTTTATAAAGGGAATTTACCTGCCAAATGGCATACTAATCTAAAATCCTTTGAGTCAATAACATACCAGAATATATATCCTTCCGTAGATTGGCGTATTGAAAGTTTAACACAAACAGTAAAACATAGTTTTATATTAAAACCAGGTTCAAACCCTAATAGTATTAAAATTAACTATTCTCATACGGATGGGATGCGAATTGAACAGGGCAATTTAATTATTAAAAGCAGTGTTGGTCAAATAATTGAAAACCAACCATATGCTTATCAAGTAATAAATAATGACACAATAGCTGTAGAATGCAATTATGTTTTAAGAAAATACAATCAAAAATTTGAACTCTCTTATCTACTTTCCAATTATAACAAAGACTTTGAATTGGTAATAGATCCTATTTTGGTTTTCTCCACCTACAGCGGTAGTCAAGGAGATAATTTTGGTTTTACAGCCACCTATGATTCTAAATCACATTTATATGCAGGAGGAATAGTAGATGGTGGAACAGGAAGCAATGGTGGGCCATTTCCAGTTACTCCTGGTGCTTTTCAAACTGTGTATGCTGGTGGTGTGGGTCAAGCTCCTGCAAACTTGCCCTGTGACATTGGTATTAACAAATATGACAGTGCGGGCACAACACTTTTATATAGCACGTATTTAGGCGGCAGTAGAGATGAATATCCACATAGTTTGGTGGTTGACCATCAAGACAATTTATTGGTAATGGGTACTTGTTATTCGCCCGACTTTCCAACTGATACCAGCGGTTTTGATATCACGCATAATGGCGGAACAGACATTTTTATTACAAAAATTTCAGAAGATGGGTCTACTCTTTTAGCAGGCACTTTAATTGGAGGTGCTGGAAATGATGGTTTAAATACAAATTCACTTCGATATAATTATTCAGATGATTTTAGAGGTGATATAGCCGTTGATACAGCAAACAATGTTTATATTGCTTCTACAACCAATAGCAGCAGTTTCCCAATTTCAAAAGCCATTCAAATGGCAAGAGCGTCAACACAAGATGGATGCATATTCAGTTTAGACAAACAATTAAAAACACTCAGGTTTAGCACCTATTTCGGCGGCAATGGAGATGACGCTATGTACAGCATTAGACTTTACGATACTTTTGTTTATGTTGGTGGAGGAACGTCAAGCACCGCAATGTCTTTTGCAGTTAATGGCTATCAAAACAATTATTTTGGAGGAACTGCAGACGGATTTATTGCTAAACTTTCTCTTAAAGGCAAGTTAGTAAATAGCACATACATCGGAACCAGCAGTTATGATCAAGTATATTTTTTAGATATAGACGCAAGCGGGCAGGTTTATGCGGCTGGACAAACAGAAGGTTATATTTTACGAACTGCAAAGACCTATGGAAAAGATAGAACTGGGCAATTTATTCTACGTTTATCCCCGAATATAAGCGTCATGAATTTATCAACTACCTTTGGAAACAGAACATTTAATCCTGAGATTGCACCATCAGCATTTTTAGTTGATAAATGTGACAACATATACTTTTCAGGTTGGGGTAGCCCAATTGATATCAACGGATTACATTCATTAACAACCCAAGGTCTGCAAATTACCAATGATGCAATTCAAAAAACGACCGACAACAACGATTTTTATATTTTGATCTTAAGTAAAAACGCCAGCAACTTGCTTTTTGCTTCCTACTATGGCGGGAATTTGACCGAAGACCATGTGGATGGGGGAACATCGAGATTTGATAAGAAAGGTGTGGTTTACCAGTCCGTTTGCTCTAGTTGTCCAGATGCAAACAACCATTATGATGATTTCCCAATTAGCAGCAAAGCACCTTTTAAGAAAAATCTTAGTCCTCGTTGTAGCAATGCCTCTTTCAAGATAGATTTTCAAATCAACTTTGAGGTCAATGCAAAATTTATTGCAAACCCAACAAATGGTTGCGAAGATTTAAGGGTTGTATTCACCAATCAAAGTAGAAAAGCAAATAAATACTTTTGGGATTTTGGTGATGGCTCGCCTATTGATACAAACAAAAATCCCATACATACTTTTACCACTCCAGGAGTGTATAAAGTAAAATTAAGTTCTATTGATTCCTTTTCTTGCAATATATCAGCTTTTGATTCTACCTACATCACTGTAAAAGAAATGCCAACTGCTGATTTTGAGTTCACAACTGAAGAATGCAGCAATGAATTCACATTTAAGAACAAATCAAAAGATTACGATTCTTCGAAGTGGGACTTTGATGATAGTTCTATTATTAACACAGAAAAAAACCCTAAACATAGATTCTATAAAGATGGGATTTACAATGTATTACTAACCGTAAGACATCCGAGCAGTGGCTGCCTTGATACACAAGTTTTGCAACTGTCATTGTTTAGCAATCCTAGTTCAACAATAAAAATACCAAATGTATTTACCCCAAATAGCGACAACACCAATGATTGCTATACCATAGGAGGAATAACACCTAACTGTGATGAAGCTGAAATCTGGATTTATAACCGTTGGGGAATATTAGTTTTTAATGGCGTTTTGCCTAATGATTGTTGGAATGGGCGACTAAAAAACAATGGAGAAATGCTAGCAGACGGCACGTATTATTATATTTTAAAATTGAGAAGCAAGAACTCAGATGTAAAATCTGATGATAAAATTGAAGGTGTAATTAGAATTATAAGATAGAAATTACTGATCAAACCAATTTCGCTTTTTATCAACTTTCAAGCTCTGCAACATACCACTATTTACTTTTAAAGAGAAGGTGAAACTCTTTCTTATACCATCAGGTATCCAAGAGAAATTGAGCGCCCAACAATGCAATAGTCTGCTTATATCGAACTGGGTATAGGCGATCTTTTTTTGGCCAAAATCATAACCAGAACTGCAACCTATTTTCCATTTTGGTGTTAAATTAAAATCACCTCTCAAATTAAATGTTTGGGTATATAAAGATTTAAAGTTAGATCTATTATAGATCAAAGAATAATTGACATTGATGCTCCATGGCAAATCAAAATTGACATAACCATAGGGATTACCCATCATTTCAGCATACTCTTGTTTATCTTTTTCAGATTTAATTAATCCACTGGTATCATTAGACTTCTTCTTTCTAAACATGTCTGCATTGATGCCAGATGCCAATTGAATAGTTGCATTGCTCCATGTACCGATTCGTCTGCTATCTGACCATTCCAAGGTGTTTAAATAAAACTCTCTCCCGTCACTTAATGCTCTTTTGGCATAAGGATTTAGCACAGCATTAGCATTCAAACTTACTTGTTTAAATATTCTTGTAAAACCAGTGATGTTGATTTTTGAAAGCTTCTGCGTGTCCGCTAAGAAATTATAATTGCCATTTATATTAAAGTTTTCTATCCATGTAACATTTTCATACTTTGCAGTAGAATCAGTTTTCTTAAAAACTTTGGCTTGCAGCTTATTAATAATTAAAAAATTCAATAAACCACTTGCTCCTGGTTGTGGAGAGCCTTTAATTCCTTGTTCGTAAATACTATAGGTAGTTTTGCCTTTTCCGGTATCAGATTGTACTGTTTTATAATATCCAAATTTTTCACTTGCATAATCTGGCCTATAACTAAAGCTTAATTGTGGGGTTATATTGTGTCGGATTGCACTAACTTTACCAGAGGCAAACTGCATCGTTCCAAAAATTTGTGTTGCTATTGCTACATTGGCACTATAATCAGAAGCACGACTAAAGTCATCATGGTAAATGGTATCTAATTTTTCAAGGGCACTATTCCATTGTTTTTCTATTGTTTTAAAGTACCAAAATTCACGATAAGATACCGTAGGGGTAAGCGAAAAATGCTGTTTTAAAAATTTGTAAGAACCAAGAGTGATTGGAATAGAATGAATGATACCTTGTCTAAATCCATCGCTTGGTTTCAATGATATCGGAGAATTTATTGAAAAACCAGGAATAATCGATTCCAAAGGCTTGCCAGAGAAAAAGATACTATCTTTAGTATCAATTCTATTCTCCATTTCAACGATATAACTTACACCAAAATCTTTGTACCATTTGTACTTGCCATATGCATTTGGCTTAGAAAATGGTGTTATTCTTTGCAGGCTTAAAGTTAAGTTTGGCAACGTCATTGAGAACGAATGTGTACTTGTATTTTGTCTATGTAAAGCGCTAAGCCTTAAATCGAGTTTATTAGGAACCAAATTTTTTGAATAGGATACAGATGATCCAAATTCATTGGTTACAATTGTAGAGGCATTAAGTGAATTTAACCTTGAGGCATTGTTCTTTTGTATATCAACATTTGATGAAAATGTAGAACCAGGTTTTGCCTTTGGATCTTGATTGTGCCTCCAAGCTAACCTAAAAGTTCTTGTAGTATTTTGCTTGAAATCGATATCCTCTCGCTCACCATTTAGATACTTCGAAAATTCTAAATTAAAGTTTCCATTGTATTTATAACGTTTTACGTACCTTGTATTTGAGGCGATTCGCCAACTTCCTCTAAAATATATATCTCCAGTAATACTTTGGTCTAAATAATCACTAATAGCAAAGTGGTAACCCAAATTTCTTAAATATGGCCCATAAAGACCGCTGCTTCCATACTCAAAAGGTATTAATCCAGATTTCTCTCCCTTTTTGGTTGGAAACATACCAAATGGCAGATAAAGAGGCGTAGGTATTTCTTCAATTACAAGATTTGAAGGCCCAAATATTATTTTTTTATCCGGAATAATTTTTAAATTTCTAGATTGTAAATAAAAGTGTGGGTGGGTTTTATTGTTGCAGGTTGTATACTTTCCTAAATCACTATAAATACTATTATCATTGTCCCTGAATACTTTGTTGCACAAAATATATCCATCACCCTCCTTCATAGCAATACCATAGGTTCTACCTCTTTTCGAATCAAAATTATAAATCATAGTATCGGCCTCGGTTTCCCTTTCACCATCATTAAATAATGGACGACCAACATACTTCCCAGTACTATCATTTATTCTCCCTTTTGCATACAATTCTCGTTTCCCAAAGTCAACAACAATAAGATATGCTTTTAGGTCCATTCCCTCATATTTAACTCGAGCATTTCCCCATAAATACGCTTTTCGATTTGCTAAATCAAAAAATGTTGAATCATCCGCATGATATTCAATTATAGCATCTAAGGCATCCTTAGAAATTCTGAATGTATCTAAAGTATTTGATTTACTTGAATCGCTGGCATTCTTTGCATTAACATTATTTGTGTACAAAATGCAGCACGCTATTTGTATTATCCACAGCAATTGACGGAGATATATAGTTGACGATAATAGATTAAACAAATTTAAAATGCGAATTTTGCACAAAACTAATTTAAAAAAGTCAAGCATAAAAAATAAAACGATGAACCGAAGAATCTTATTAATTTCATTAGGCCTAATTGTTTTAGTCTTTTCGTCTTTTAACCATGAGGAAGAAAAACTAAATGGTTTTGACATAATTGTAATCGACGCAGGACATGGCGGGCATGACCCTGGATGCAATGGTGGATCAAGTCGAGAAAAAGAAGTTACCTTATCAATTGCATTAAAATTAGGCAAATTTATAGAAGACAGCTTAAAAGATGTCAAAGTTGTATATACCCGTAAAACTGATAAATTCATTGAATTAAGCGAACGCAGTAATATCGCTAACAAAAACAGTGCCGACCTATTTATCAGCATACATTGCAATGCCAATGACAATAAAGAAGCTAATGGAACTGAAACATATTTAATGGGACCCCATAAGCTAGAAGGCAATTTACAAGTCTCTAAAAGAGAAAACAATGTGATTTTACTTGAAAAAGATTATAAGAACAATAAGGCTTATGAAGGTTTTGACCCAAATTCACCTGCTGGTCATATTATATTTTCATTGATGCAAAATGCATTTAGAGCACAAAGCATCAAATTTGCTGGAATGGTTGAAACAGAATTCAAACAAAAAAGTAGATTAAAGAGCAGAGGCGTTAAAGAAGCCGGCTTTTTAGTTCTTTGGCGTTCGACAATGCCAGGTGTACTTATTGAAACAGGGTTCTTAAGCAGCGAATTTGACCGCAAAACACTCGCCAATGATAGTGGTCAAACCAGCATGGCAAGAGCGATTTATTATGCAGTTAAAAAATACAAAGCTGCACAAACTAAAAAGTAGCTTCTAATAAGCCAAAACTGGCCTTAACCATCTTTCTGCATCTTCTATTGAAATGCCTTTTCTTAAAGCATAGTTTTCAACTTGATCCTTATTAATTTTTCCAAGTCCAAAGTATCTTGTCATTGGATGGGCAAAATAGAATCCAGAAACTGCCGCAGTTGGATACATAGCAAATGATTCTGTTAAATTGACACCGATTTCTGATTCG
The DNA here is from genome assembly GCA_044357345.1 of Bacteroidia bacterium. Taxonomy (GTDB): domain Bacteria; phylum Bacteroidota; class Bacteroidia; order NS11-12g; family UBA955; genus JABMMZ01. Next base: position 974 of record JBIKPR010000015.1, on the reverse strand, counting down.
TTATTTAGAAGTTTAAATAAAGGTCCTTTTTCTGTATGATCTGGACAGGCTGGGTATCCAGGAGCAGGTCTAATACCTCTATATTTCTCAGTAATCAAATCTTCATTACTTAAATTCTCGTTTTCAGCATACCCCCAAAACTCAGTTCTTATTAATTGGTGAAGTTTTTCAGCAAATGCTTCAGCTAACCTATCGGCTAAAGCCTTTATTAAAATGCTGTTGTAATCATCGTGGTTGTCTTCAAAATAGGAGATGTGCTTCTCGATGCCTATACCTGCAGTTACAGTAAAGAAACCCATATAATCTTGAATTTCATCGTTTTTAGGAGCTATAAAATCTGACAAACAAAGATTTGGAACTCCATTGGTCATTTTTCTTTGTTGTCTAAGAAAGTGAAATGTCTCTATATATTTACCTTCAATATCCATCACTTTTACATCATCACCATCAGAATATGCCGGCAGTAAAGCATAAGAGGCATTTGCTTGTAACCAATTCTCACGGATAATATTATTAAGCATTTCATTGGCATCCTTAAACAATTTTGTTGCTTCTACACCAACAACGGAATCATTTAAAATAGCTGGATACTTCCCTGCCAATTCCCAAGTTTGAAAAAATGGTGTCCAATCAATAAGTGGTCTAAGTTCATCTAAATTTTGACTAATTATATAACTTATACCTAATTTCTTAGGTTTAGATATTGATTTATTATTGAAATCGGGTTTGAAAGGATTGGATTTTGCCTCTTCATAAGTAATTATATCTTTGGCCGTTTGCCTTTTTGCGTGATCTTCAGCCAACTTTATATATTCATTTCTTATGCTACTGGCATAAGCCTCCTTCGAATCATCATTTAACAACTGAGATACAACTGGAACTGATTTAGAAGCATCCAATACATGAATAGTTGAACCACTGTATTGCGGAGCTACTTTAACAGCTGCATGTATTCTGCTTGTAGTGGCCCCACC
>JBIKPR010000120.1:0-4106 GCA_044357345.1 Bacteroidia bacterium | reverse complement strand
AAAATCTGCTTCAAGTATACAAGTTAGAGTAAAAGAAGGTAAGGTAAAATTCAGTAGCCAAGATGGAGAACGTATTTTAGTGGCCAATCAAGCTGTAAATTATCAGTTTCAATCGCATCTTATTAAAGAGGAAGAAATAAAAGACGAGAATGCATTTTCTTATGTGAGCAAGTCCTTACATTTTAACGAACAGTCATTGAATGAAGTTGTAGAAAGTTTAAATCAATATTACAGCGATAGACCCATTGTATTGGCAAAAGAATTAAAAGACTGTAAGCTGAGTGCGAATTTTGAAAATGAAAAATTGGAGAATGTATTGGAAGTCATTAAAGCAACCATGAATGTTGAGGTGCGTTGGGATCAAAAGAACAATTCTTATATAATAGAAGGAAAGGGGTGTACACCATGAGAGTATTAATCATTTGCTTGACTTTGCTTAGCCATTTCGATGGGCTTTTTGCTCAAAGTAATGTTGCCATATTGGAGCGAAAAATATCAATCAAGGTTATTAAGCAAACCATGTCAAGAACACTTGGCATAATTGAAGAAACCGCTAATTTTCATTTCTCCTACAACAGCAATGTATTAAAGGGAAATAAAATAGTAAGTATAATGGCTGAAAACCGCAGTGTTCGAGAAGTTTTAGATCAGCTATTCAACCATGAAATTGTATGCCAACAAATAGGAACCCATTTAATTTTACAGAAAAAACCAGTAGCCAAAACCACTCAGATAGATGACAAAACAGCTCAGTCTAATAAATACAATTATTTAATTACTGGGTATATTAGAAATTCACAAAGTGGAGACGGAATCGTGGGCCTTAGTATTTATGAAAAGCAAACGCTTTCTGGTACAGTTTCCTCTGATTACGGTTACTACCGTTTGGCCGTCGTAAGCAAGTCACCAAGCATTTACGTTAAGTATACGAAGAAAGACTATAGAGACACTTTGATCAACGTGAAATTTCAGAACAACGGTTTAATAGAAATGCACATGAGTATGCAGTCTGTTTTTCCTTCTGAATTGCAAACCGAAACCGACAGTCCATTTGTGGCTTCTCCTATTATTATAGACACTTTAAATACAGACAGCAACTCTCAAACTGTTATTGCATGGAGTGATACCAATAGTGTCAGTAAGAAAATTAAAATTGAAGATACCCGCGTAGGTAAATGGTTTGTCGGCACAGTGCAAAAGTTAAATGAAAAAAACATACGCGATTCATTTCAGCGCGATTGGCAAATAAGTTTATTGCCAGGTATTGGAACCAATGGTATTTTAAGTGGTTTGGTGCAAAATAAATTGTCGATTAATTTGATTGGAGGATATAATGGCAGTTTGGATGGCGCAGAATTCGGAGGCTTTTTGAATGTGTTAAAATCAAACATGCATGGGGCACAGTTTTCTGGTTTTGGTAACCTTGTAGGAGGCGAAGTCAACGGAGCTCAATTTGGAGGGTTTTTTAACCACAATTTAAGCAGCATGAATGGCATTCAATGTGCAGGTTTTTACAACATGAACCACGGATTTGTGAATGGAATACAAATGGCTGGATTTATGAATGTAGCCAATGAAATTAAAGGCATGCAAGTGGCAGGGTTTTTAAATATAGCGAGAAAAGTGCAAGGCATGCAATTGGGTATAGTCAACATTGCCGATACGGTTAATGGATTTATGTTCGGTATTTTTAATTTTGTTAGAAATGGACTGCATCAAATAGAATTTAGTTTAAACGAATCCAAACAAAACGGATTGGCTTACCGCTCTGGTATGGAGAAATTGCACAGCATTGCGTTAATCAATACACAAAGTTTAAATTCTGATTCGGCAACCATCATCACCTATGGTTATGGTTTGGGATCAAACATAAAACTGAACAAACATTTTTACATCAATGCAGCATTAAGTTCAAGGCATATGACTGTAGACTTTCGTTCAAACCATTTGAATTTGCACAACAGGCTTGATCTGGGTTTAGAATATAGAATCTTCAAAGGCTTATCTATTTTCGCTTCCGGGTCTTTAAACCACCTTTTAAACGATAAAAATGATGGCAATTACATCAAGCATTTTAAGAACTTTGGTTCCGAAGCATTTTGGATACATGAAGCAAGATTCGCTCAGAAAATGTTTACCGGATTTCAGTTCGGGATTAGGTTTTTATAAATGGAATTTTAACATGCTGTATAAAAAAAGGCCAATACTTTCGTATCGGCCTTTTTTGTAATATCTTAAATGTTACAAACTTTTAAGTTCAGTAACCAAATCGGTTAGTGTTTTCTTAGCATCCCCAAACAACATGCTGTTTTTGCTGCTGTAGAACAATTCGTTTTCAATTCCAGCATATCCAGCTTTCATACTACGTTTCATTACAATGGTATGGGCAGCGTCTTCTACTTCTAAAATTGGCATGCCGTATATTGGAGAACTTGGGTCGTTTTTAGCTGCAGGATTAACAACGTCGTTTGCACCAACAATTAGTACAACATCTGTTGTCTTAAATTCTGGGTTGATGTCGTCCATTTCAATTAATTTATCGTAGCTCACATTGCTTTCTGCAAGCAATACATTCATGTGACCAGGCATACGGCCAGCAACTGGGTGGATGGCATATTTTACCTCAACACCTTCCTCTTCTAATACTTGTTCAAGTTCATGACAAACGTGCTGGGCTTGTGCTACAGCCAATCCATAACCAGGAACTATAACCACTTTCTTGCTGTACTTCATTAAAACAGCAGCGTCGGTTTTACTAATTTCTTTAACACTTCCTGTTATTTCTTTGCCTTCTCCTGCTGCTGCAGATCCACCACCAAAATTACCAATCAATACATTTGTTAAAGATCTGTTCATGGCTTTACACATTACAACCGTTAACAATGTACCAGCGCTACCAACAAGGATACCACCGAACAACATGACTTTGTTGTCGTATAAAAATCCGCCCATTGCTGCAGCTACTCCCGTGAAGGAGTTTAATAAAGAGATTACCACTGGCATATCAGCACCACCTATTGGCATTACGAATAGCACGCCGTAAATTAATGACAAAACCAATAATAAATATAGAACCATTGGGTTTGAGATAAGTCCGAAAGAAGCGGCGAAAGCAATTCCTAACAAAACCACCATTAGTCCAACATTAATTACTTGTTGAAGTGGTAGGGTTTTATCTTTTATCTTCTCATCTAATTTTCCAAAAGCAATCATACTGCCGGCAAAGGAAATTGAACCGATAATTAAGCCAAGAAAAATGATGATTAATTTTAATACTGGCGCTTGTGTGAAATCACCTTCATGAGATAAATGGTTAAATTCAACCAATGAAATTAGAGCTGCGCAAGCACCACCCATTCCATTAAAGAAAGATACCATTTGTGGCATGCCAGTCATTTTGACTTTTTTTGCCATCATGGTTCCAATAACAGAACCAACAATTAGGCCGCCGAATATCCAAGCGTAATTGTTTAGCGGTTTGCCATTGTGCTCGTACAAAAATATGGTACCAAAAATAGCTAAGCCCATGCCAAAGGCTGCGATAAGATTTCCTTTTTTAGCTTTTTCAGGATTACCCAACATTTTTATGCCGAAAATGAAACCCACGGCACCGATCATGTATATTATATCTAAAATTGACTGTTTCATTTCTTTTTCTTTTTAAACATATCCAACATTCTGTCGGTAACAACAAAACCACCAACAACATTTAGGGTTCCAAGCACTACTGCAATAAAACCAAGTACAATTGCAAAAATGCTTTCAGCTTGTCCCATTATAATTATAGCACCTATAATTACAACACCGTGGATTGCATTGGCGCCACTCATCAATGGTGTATGTAGTACAGACGGTACTTTTTCAATCAATTCAATTCCAACAAAAATCATAAGAATGACCATGTAGATCATTAATTGGTTGTTGGAGGTAAAGGTTAATATGGCTTCCATTATAAATTATTCGTATTGTTTATTTTAATAAATTTCCTTCTTTGCAAATCAAGGTGCCTTTGGTTATTTCTTCTTCCATTTCCCATTTGAAACCATCTTTATTGGCTAAGTGGGTTAAGAAAGCATAGATATTTTTAGAATAGCTTTCGCTTGCAT
>JBIKPR010000065.1:0-14242 GCA_044357345.1 Bacteroidia bacterium | reverse complement strand
TTTTCAAATTAAATGTAGATAGTTCAAAAAAAAGCGTATTCTTGTTTAGAAGGAAGAATAAAAACTCTTGTTTACTTCTATACTTCGAAGTCGCTAAAAAACTAGGCACTTTAATCTTAAAAACAACTATGAAAAAAAACAGACCAAACACATTTTTAAAACCAAATTTCTAATTTGAAGCTGCTTTGGTATCAAACCATTGAAATGCGTGAACCTATATTTTATAAGTCCTGACCCATCTCTTACACAAATAATCGGGCAGTGTTAACTGCGCTTAAAATTTAGTTTCAATTTTTAAAAATCAATTATTTTTATGAAAAATTTAGTTTTCAAAACGTTTCTTTTATTGGCTTTTGTAATGGTGTCTTTTCTTGGTAAGGCACAACCTTGCGAATTAACCATTGACAATTTTAGTTCTTGTGCTGTTAATGTAACAGTCTTGAACTCAACTCTAACTGCAATAGTCGCATTCGGAACTCCAGCAGTGGCAGGTTTGGGTGGACAATATGTTTGGACACCTTGTGGTAATCCTGGAGATATTCCGGCCTTTTTTCAAGTGGACTATGGAACTTGTGGTTCAATAATTGTTGATTTGACAGGAACTTTGTTCGGCCCTTTTACCCCAGGACTTTGCTGTCCATGTGGAAGTATTACAATGAGCGGAATTTCTGGGGCTTCTCCTTGTGGTGTAACCTCTTTAATTTACCACCTTGATATTCACTAATTTGCTTTAGATTGTCTAATAAAGGCGCATCATGGAATATGTTCTATCGATGCGTCTTTATTTATTGAATAAATTCAAACCTATATATATTCAAATATAATAATTTTGTTTAATTTAAGAGTTACTTTTGTTAAGAATTACGATGTCTAAGAGTATAAATTTTATATTTTTTATTTGGTTTGTTGTTAATTGCAAATCTTTAACCTGTCAAAATTTTGAGTGGCTTAAAGGTCATGGGTCAAAATCTGGCTTCGAAAATATAATTGATTTAGAAACAGACAAAAGCGGTAACATTGTATACATTTTAAACTCTGCAGAAAGAACATCATTAACATTTATTGATTCTATTCAGTTAGATTCTATAAAAGTCTATTTACCATCAGGCAAGAAATCTAAAAGTTTGTTTCTCGTTAAGTCAGATAAAAATGGAAAAGTTATACAACTAAAAAATATTGGGAACTTTCAAGCTTCAAATATAGAAATTGATGAAACTGGAAATTTTTATGTTAGTGGTATTCTGAAAGATACTTCTTTTCTGCTTGTAAACGGGAAAAAACTTGATATGGGAAATGGGCATTTAATTGTACTAAAACTAGATCAAAATTTTAACCAAATATGGCTGTTTCAAGATGGGGTTGACTCTTTGATCTATTACAATGGCAGCCAGTCCTACATGAATTTAGTTGCATATAAGAACAGGAAGCTTCTATTTAATTATAATACATTAATTAAAACTAAATTTGGTTCAACTACCTACAATCCAATTACAATGTCTCCATTGTATGGAGAAATTAATTCATTAAATGGGAATTTAATTTGGACCAAAAGTCTATTAAGTACTAACAGTCAAATTGAAATTGCAATATCTAACATTATTTCAGTTGGAAATTGCATCTATTTGACAGGAAATTGCAGAAACAGTGCTCAAAAAGGTAGTTACACAATTATATATTCCGATACATTTTTTGGCAGAGAGTCATTTGTTATTAAGTTGGATTCTGTTGGCGCCTTCATTAAAAAAAATCGTATATATAACGGTAAAACAATCGTAATTAGTTCACTAGCTAGTGATCAGAAAAATATTTATTTAGGCGGACATTTTGTTGATACTTTGAAATGGGGAAGCCAGATCATTGCTCCAGAAATCAATGATTATCCAACTAATTTGAGTTATGGATCAGGAAAATATCTTCAATTTTTCGTCGCTTCGCTTTCGCTAAACTTAACTCCAAGGTGGTTTTATAGACCTCAAGTCAATGGTAAATCTATTTCAAGTAATTATTCAGGCAATGTTTCTAAAATTTATTGTAATAATGATTTTATTTATGCTGGCGTAATCCAAGGAGGGAACTCAAAAATTAATGGAATTCAGATACCTGATGAGATAGGGGTATTGATTTTAAAAATGGATCAATTGGGGAATGTCTTATGGTTCGCTAAAGGTGGAAAAATGAATATTAATGGAATACAAGTAGCCATTGGTGCTTTTGATGGTAAATTTGTTTACATCGGAGGTCCGTTCATTGATTCAACAAAGTTTGGAATCTTATCAATTCTTAACAAAGGGATAGGTTCAGGCCAAGCCGACGCCTTCATCACCAAACTCTCCGACAACGCCATTATCCGTGGTCAGGTAAAGGCTGGTCCTTATTGTGCTGGCGATACCTTGCGCATTCCTTACCGCAAGATAGGCGATTATGATACGTCCAATGTCTTTATCGCTGAACTCAGCGATGCAGATGGCAATTTTACAGGTGCGCACCGTCAACTTGGTAGACTAAAGTCCAATAAAGACAGTGTAATTCTTGCACGTTTGCCTTTGTTTCAGGTTGGCTCTTCTGAAAAATATAGAATTCGTATATTAAGTACCGCCCCTGCTGTGCAAAGCTATTATAAGGTCGATACACTCAGGCTTTTAATCTACTCCAAAGACAAGGCCTATGCTGGAAATGATACCACCATCTGCAAAGGCGATTCGGTATTGCTTCAAACCTATGGTGGCACCAAATGGAACTGGAGCCCTAGCTATAAATTAAAAGACAGCACTGCCCGCAAGACGCCTGCTTGGCCCGATAAAACTACGCGCTATAAAATTATTATTGCCGATAGCAGTGGTTGTGGAATGGCCGATACCGCTTTTAAAACCATAGTGGTGCGCAAGGAACCAAGCATACAATTTCACACACCCAAAGACACAGGTGTTTGCATTGGTGGCCGCATGCCTTTAATTGCTTCTTTCCATGGTGGCGATTCTTTAGGTTACTCTTGGCAATGGGCCAGTATTGATGGCTTAGGCAATTACAGTTTTCCGCGCTCAGGTTCTGGTAAACTAGCCGATACTCTTCTTTACACCATGCCTGTGAATGAATTGGATTCTATGCGTTTTGTGTTGTACCTCAACGATGCTTGTACACCCAAAACTGCCTTTTACAATTACACCCTAAAAGTAAAAAAGCAAAAGTCAAGGGCTAAGTTTAATGGCTCAGATACATTGGTATGCCCAGGTAAAGCCATTGGTATAGTGGCTGGTTTTGATGCGGGCGATTACAGTTTGTATTCTTGGACTTGGCAAGAACAAAACCTCTCAGGCTCTTGGAACAATAGACGCTTTGGAAGCAATAAAGGTGCTGATACGTTTATGTACACCTTAAGTCCTTTGTGGCAAGGAAATAAAAAACTGCGTGTGTTGCTTAAAGACCAATGCACCGGTTTGAGCGATACTGCTGTTTATTCTCTTATTCCTAGAGATACCTTATCGCTAAGTCTTAATAGCAGTGACACCACCCTGTGCCTAGGCAGTCAATATGTGTTTAAAGTAAAAGCAAAGGGAGGCAACCCAAGTACTTACCAATATAGATGGATTAATCTCAGCAACCAAGATACCTTATCGCTAAGAGACAGTTTGCTTTACAAACCAAAAACATCAGTTGCCTTAATGGTGGAAGTGAGTGATGGCTGCATGCAAAAGTCTATTCAAAAAACCATTCAAGTAAATGTGTTCCCTGTATTGATAACAGACATTTACAGCCAATCAAAAAAAGCAAAAGACAGCACTTTGTGTTATGGGCAAGTGCTTAAGGTATATGCCCAAAGCAATGGTGGTAAAGGCAGTGGTTATAATTACCTATGGAAATACAATGGCATAAACATTGGTCAAAAAGACAGTATTGTATTTACACCTTCCCAAAGTGCAGTTCTTGAACTCATAGGCAGCGATGGCTGTTCGGTAAATGACAGCAGCCGCATAAACATAAATGTATTGCCTAAGCTAAAATCTAATATCAAAACCCAAGACAGTCTGTGCTTGCCAAGTACTTTGAATTTAAAAGCTCTGGCTAAAGGAGGCAAAGGAAACTACAGCTACCAATGGCTAAGTTCAAGCAATGTATTGCTAGGAACTAAAGACAGTTTGCAAATCAGCTACAACGATAGTAGTCAAAAGGGTCTGCGTGTATACAAGTTAATACTCCAAGATGGCTGCTCCAGCAATGACAGCACAAAAATAAACCTCCATTTATTGCCCGGTTTAAGCCTTGCTCTAAAGACCCAAGACACCTGTATAAGTTCGTCAACTATATTGACTGCTTTAGCTTCAGGAGGAAAGGCAAATAAGCAGCAAATTACTTGGTTTAAAAATGGGGTGTTTTTAAGCTCAGGACCAAGCAGCAGTTTAAACATTGCAGCACAAAGTGCAATGTACAGCGCTGTCTTAAACGATGGCTGCAGCAAGGCCTCAGACACCGCAAGCATATGGGTCTATACCAAAGCACAAGTCAGCATAAGAGTGAGCAATCCGTGTTACGGCGATACCAGTATTTTAAAAGCAAGACTGCTCAGCAGCAACCCAATATCCAATTACAATTGGTTAATAGATCAAGTGCCTTACTTAAGCAATGATTCAATTTTAAAACATCAATTTAAAACAATAGGTATTCATCAATTAAAGCTTAGCGCAGGCACAGGCCAATGTGTGGGCAAAGATTCCATCAGTTTTACCATCATTGAAAAACCAAAAGCAGCCTTTGATTTTACCCACTTGCCTAACACCAACGCAGGCATACCTTTCCAGTTTAACGACCGCTCGCTGCTCGCCAATTCATGGTCTTGGACCTTTGGAACCTACGGGTTATCCAACACCAAAAACCCTAAGTTTACTTTCCCTGACTCTGGATTTATACGCATCAAATTGCGCGTTGGAAAACAAAACCTTTGCTTTGACAGCACCGAACAAAATATTCCAATTTACGAACGTATAGAATTCTATTTCCCTGATGCAATAAGCATTGATGGCAATGGCATCAACGATGCCTTTGGTTTAAACCCTGGTCAATATCCATTCGTAAAAACCTACCGCTTAAGCATCTTCAACCGTTGGGGTGAAAAGGTATTTGACTCCGATGTTAAAGAAGAAACCTTCAGCAGTTCTCGTGCACTGCAAGGCGTTTACATTTACAAAGTATTTATCAAAGACATTTACGATGTAACCCATACGCTGGAAGGAACCCTTACGGTGTTGAAGTGATTAATTAAAGCATCTTCTTCAATTCCTGCAATTTCATCAAGGCATCAATAGGGGTCATGGCATTGACTTCTAATGCACTTAATTGTCGGTGAAGTTCTTCCAATTTAGGGTCGTTGACACCAAACATGCTTAATTGATATTGCGGAACCTTAAGCGTTTTTAAAGTCTCCCTGCCACTTATTTGGGCACGGTCTTTTTCAAGCTCTATTAATATTTCTTCAGCTCTTTGTAAAACGGTCTTTGGAACGCCCGCCATTCGGGCCACATGAATACCAAAACTATGCTCACTTCCTCCTTTTACCAGCTTGCGTAAGAACAAGACTTTATCTTTTGTTTCACGCACCGAAATGTGGTAATTAACTATGCCTTCAATATTTTTTTCCAATTCATTCAACTCATGGTAATGGGTTGCGAATATTGTTTTTGGTTGCTCTGGATGTTTGCCTAAATACTCTGCAATAGCCCATGCCAAACTTACCCCATCGAAAGTACTGGTTCCTCTTCCAATTTCGTCTAATAGTATTAAACTGCGGTTCGAAATATTATTCAAAATTCCGGCAGTTTCTATCATCTCAACCATGAATGTACTCTCGCCACCAGAAATATTATCGCTAGCGCCTACCCTTGTGTATATGCGGTCTACCAATCCAAAGACGGCTTCATCTGCAGCTACAAAGCAACCAATTTGTCCCATCAAAACAGCCAAAGCTGTTTGACGTAAAACAGCACTCTTACCACTCATATTAGGTCCCGTAAGAATCACTATCCTTTGAGTCTCTAAATCCAACTCAATGTCATTGGGTATATAAGCATTGTCTACCGGCAATTGTTTTTCAATGACTGGATGTCTGCAACCCAATAGCTTCAAATTAAATCCTTCGTCAATCAAAGGTCTAACATAACGGTTGTCTTGAGAAATGCGGGCAAAACTCATCAAACAATCCAAACGCGCCAATAAATGGCTGTTCAATTGAACCGGATTGATGTAATCGCCCATGTGCAACAACAAATTGTTGTATATGGTATTTTCAATCTCTAATATGCGGCTCTCGGCACTTAATATTTTATCCTCGTATATCTTTAATTCTTGGGTAATGTAGCGCTCTGCATTGCTTAATGTTTGCTTGCGAATCCACTCCTCAGGAACCTTGTCTTTATGGGTATTTGTAACCTCTAAATAATATCCAAATACATTGTTGAATGCAATTTTTAATGAAGAAATTCCCGTTGCTTCTGCTTCGCGTTTTTGTATCTCTAATAGCTTCTCCTTGCCGTTCAATTGCAAATTGCGCAATTCATCCAACTCTTCATCAACGCCATCGCTGATAACACCACCTTTGTTCACCAAAATTGGGGTGTCCTGTTTTAATTCTTTAAATATTTTCTCAGCTAAGTTTATACAAGGATTCAATTGTTCTGCATAAATCTGCATTTCAACACTTGGCATACCCATGCAAATTTCTCTTATTTGCTTGACACAATCCAAAGCCCTAGCCAGTTGTAAAACTTCTCTAGGATTGGCACGCAACAAGGATATCTTTGAAATTATACGTTCTATATCCCCAACTTGTGACAATAAATTGGCAATTTTTTCTGCTGCGTCTTTGTATTGAATAAAACCATCAACAGTATTTAACCTTGCATTTATTTGCTGCAAATCTTTCAATGGCAATACCACCCATTTTTTCATTAAACGACTGCCCATTGGGGTCTGTGTTTTATCCAAAATATCTGCCAGAGTTTTGCCTCCTGGATTCGATGGATATAAAACTTCTAAATTGCGAATCGTAAACTGATCAAACCATACATATTTATCCTCATCCATACGGCTTATCGCATTGATGTGTTTGATGTTGTTTTGTTGGTTGTGCTCCAAGTAATACAAAGCACTTCCGGCAGCTACAATGGCTGAACTTAAATGCCCTATACCGAATCCTTTCAGTGTGCTGGTGCCAAAATGATTCAATAATTTCTCTTCTGCATAATCCGATTGGAAAACCCAATCTTCTAAGGCAAAATGGTAATACTTATCTGCTGTTAATTGTTTAAATAAATTGCTCTGCGGTTTGCTAATTATCACTTCGGCTGGCTTTAAACTACTCAATAGCTTATTGATGTAATCTGAGGAGCCTTCTGCCACCATAAACTCACCCGTTGATATATCCAAAAAAGCAACGCCTGTGTGGTCTTTTCCAAAATAAACTGAGGCTAAAAAATTGCTGGTGTTAATGTCTAAAACTTTGTCGTTAAATACCACCCCTGGCGTAACCAATTCTGTAACCCCTCTCTTTACAATACCCTTGGCCATTTTAGGGTCTTCTAGTTGCTCGCATATCGCAACCCTGTGGCCAGCCCTCACCAATTTAGGCAAATAGGTATCTAAGGAATGGTGCGGAAACCCAGCCAGCTCAATTTCACTGCTGCTGCCAGCACCACGCTTGGTTAATACGATGCCCAATACCTTCGATGCAACTATGGCATCTTCTCCAAAGGTTTCATAAAAATCGCCCACACGGAACAACAAAAGTGCTCCAGGGTACTTTTGCTTGAACCCTGAATACTGTTTCATCAATGGTGTCTGATTATCTGTTATCTTTGCGGACATAAGGCTTCGGCTTGTATCACAATTTCAGCAAAATAATTTTACAATTTTACCCGAAAAAATGTACCGCAAGTTACACACGCATCAACTTAACCGATTAACAATTTATCAATACCAAACCACGCCTAAAAACCCCATTTGCGTTGTGCTAGACAATGTTCGAAGCATGAACAATATTGGCAGTATTTTTAGAAGTTCTGATGGTTTTGGTGTTGAACATGTGCATCTGTGTGGAATTAGTGCTTGCCCTCCCCACCGCGATATCCATAAAACAGCCTTGGGCGCTGAATTGAGCATGCCGTGGACCTACCACAAATCATGCTTGGAAGCTTGCATTGAACTTAAAAAACAAAACTATTTATTGGTTGCTGTTGAGCAAGTTGAAAACAGCGTTTTTTTACAAGACTTTAAAGCCCATTCTGAACAAAAAATTGCACTCATTTTAGGCAATGAAACCGATGGCGTTTCACAAGAAGTTTTGGATGTATGCGACCACTGTATTGAAGTGCCCCAATTTGGCACCAAACATTCATTCAACGTTTCTGTTTGTGCAGGGATTGTACTTTGGGAGTTGACGAAATTATAGTTGTTTTTCATCTATAAAACATTCATTTGCATTTTAATTAATGTACAAGATAATATTCATTGCACTTCAATTGCGTATATTAAACTTTTTTTATTTCACTGATTTAGATCATATTGCATTAGATTTTTTAATGGCACCATTTTTGAAAATCTTAAAATAAACATGAAGTATTGTATACTCTTCCTTTTTGCTAACTTACTGCCATCTTTGCATTTTGCACAAAACAAAGCCGTGGCGCTCGATTGGCAAAACCAAATTGATTTTGAACAAAACCGCTTCGATATTTTAGATGGTGATTTGGATGGTAAAATAGAACTAAGCAACGAACACCAAAGCGCTATAGCCACCAAACTCTATTTGGAACGCATAGATTTGTTTCAAACCCAAATCAAATCGCTGGATGCTGTTCAATCAAAACAATACGCCAGAGGCTTGTTCGAATATCTTAAGAAAATTCAAAAACAAGACATTGTTCATTTGTCTTCTTCCCAACGAAACATCGATTTATTAGACAAATTAATTAACTTAAAAAACGACAGCAAAGAGCTTGAACTTTTAAAAACAGACATTAAAACTGGTCTTAATTTAAGTGATATCATCAACCTCAAGACCTATGCTAAATCCTATTGGCTATATGCCGCTGGTTTTTATCCAACAGACGTGTTGAGTGTATTTAAAAACTTTGCTTACTCACCTCTTGGCAATGATGTAGTGCTTGCCCTCGCACGCATCGACCCTGCTGCCATTAAGCAATACTTTGGTTCCAACCACATCATCGATAGAGCCATTAAAAATTCTAAAGACAGCATCGCCATTTTATTGTACGATATCTACAAACAATTTGGCACTCAATCTAAATCCTATGCACTCATAGAATACATTTCTAAAAAACAATTAAGCATAACTGAAGCAGATCAAATTTCAAAAGACCCCAAACGCTTTTTCTCGAAACTCATAGAGCTGAGAAAAAGACAAAATATACTGGCCGATTACACCGTTGATAAAGAACTCGAATCTATAGGTATGGAGCGGGTTGTAGAAATAAATCTAAGACACGAAAAAACCGAAGTTTACAGATTTGCGCCCATTCAAAATGACAATGCCTACGAAATTTACACCTCCATTGTCTATTGTCCTCAAGAAATATTTACCTCAACTTTCCTTGGTATGTATAACCGTCTCATGGAAAAAAGAAAGGAAACGTCTTCTTACCTGTTCCTAAAAAAAATGAACTACAATAAGTTCAGAATTTTTTTGAAACAATGCGCCGGCTATAACAAACTCGACGATTTCTTTGCACACATGAACGACAGCCAAGCCAATGCCCTTATTCAAGCATTTGCAGGCGGTTTGTACAATTATGGTGGCGACCTAGGCCCAGCTGTCGATGTTGCAGATACCTACGGAAGTTTAGACAATGAAAAAATCAAAGCAATTTTCCTAAACACCATTGAAAAAGAACTGAAAAATTGCATTCTTGAAAGCAATCAACACGGTATAAAAATATATGGTCTATTGCTCAAACTTTGTGGCGGTAATCCAACAATTTATACCAGCAAATTTGCTTTCGATTTACCCAATTTAGACCGTGTCAGCTCAGCAGATTTATTCCCCGATAGCTTGCACATTCAACAACATTTTTTCTTTGATGATGAAGACGGTGAAACCGCCTTTAACAATTGGTTAACGCTTTACCCAAGCACCATCTACAAGAAAGAAGATAAAGGCACTTACATCGTATTTAAAACCATTAAAGGAAAGCGCATGGAAATTTATGCCAATAAACCGCATTCTGAAATTGAAGGTAGAAAAGCACTCACTGCTTATTTCGAAAGCATAAACCGTTTCCCAGATTTAATCGTTCACCGCGGCCACTCTTACTATATTGAAAATACCCTCGAAAACATGAGCAACAGCAACAAAGTGGCTATTTTAGGGAGTTGTGGTGGTTACCAAAACATCAGCAAAGCCATGGAAAATGCCTTCGATGTTCAAATTATCAGCACCAAACAAGTTGGAACAATGGCTGTTAATACCGTCCTGATTCAAGAAATTACTGAAACAATTAGAGCGGGAAAAGACTTGGTATGGTTGGATGTTTGGAAGCAAATAAGCATTAAACTTAAAAACAATCCGCAGTTTAAAGACTACATACCGCCTTATAAAAATTTAGGGGCCAAATTCATTCGTGCTTACAACGAATTATAATTTTTTCTTTTTAAACAAATACGATTTTGCATAACCAGATTCAAATTGTTTTACCAAGCTGTATATTTGGGTATCTGGTTCATTCCATTCCATATTGCCGGGATAACAATACACCCTGTATTGAGCAGTTTTTGAAAACGTGGTATCCAATTTAAATTGTCTTTCTTTTATGTACCCAAAACGGCTATCAACTGCTGCCAATTGCAATGGAAAGGCAAAACCAATGGTATCGTTTTTAAAGGCTCCTGAATTAACAAAATCTAGCATTTGGGTATTGGCGTTTATCATATGTCTGTACCCCAAATCCACTTCGGTAAACCTAGTTTTATTTTCTAAATTAAATACACTTGTTACATAGGCAAGCAATATGCCTAATACCACCAATGCTGGATGAAAGCGTTTGAAATACACTATGCCTTTTGCAAATAACACCACCACAAAAGGGAGCAAGATTAAAAAGTATCGGTCCAATACCGCTGCTATGCCTGAAAATGCGATAAATCCAAAGCAATAAATACCCAACAAAATAAGATCAGAATTCAATTTAAAACGAATTTTATTTTTTTGAATTAAAGATACTATAAATGCAAGAACACAAATGCCCGATAACACCAAACGCCCTTGGTCTTTAAATGCTATTTCCAATGGATAATCCCAGGTCTTTTGAAGTATGCTGCCCAAACTAGGTTTTAAATTTCCCAAATTACCTGGATGCAAATACCATCCAAATGTTGCCTTGGTAAGCAATAAAAATCCAAAGAAAAACCCAATGGGTATTAAGAAAATAAATGAGCCTTTTAAGGTCTTCAGCTTTTCATTCTCAAACATCAATAGATACACACGATGAACCAAAAATGCTATGGCTAAGACCAGTCCTGTTTCTTTTGTTAATAGGCCAAACACACAAAACATTATGGCCAGAACATGCTGTTTGCGCACATAAAACAATAAAGCAAAGATGGTGTTCATGGCCAAGAATACTTCCAATAAAATTTGGGTTGACAGTGCCAAAACCATGGGCTGCATTAAAAACAACAAAAATGAAATGAGAGAAAGCAAACGGTCTTTGCTCAACTGATATGCCAATAAATAAGCGCCTAATGACAATAGGTAAGTAAGCAAAAGGTTGCAGACATGCAAACTGGCTACACTAGGTCCAAAAACTTTTGCAAAAAGCGAAAAAACAAGATGCATCATTAATGGATGCCCAAAACTTAATGAGGCAGGCAATGCTGCTGGCATTATTGAAATTCCATGGTCGTACATATACAAGACGCCACTCGCATAAGCCCCCATCTCATCCCAAAAATAGGGTAAGAAAATGTCGTTCCATTTTACTGCAAGAAATACAAGCCAAGCCAAGCCCATCAATACGTTTCGGTAGATTGCTTTATCTACCCACCCAAACCATTTGCTTTGTATTGTATGTTCTTTTTCTTCTGACATCTAAACCTTAACGCTTGGGCAAAATTAAACTAATTCGTTTTAAATTAAGTCTTGCAATAATAATCATATGTCTATATTTGTTATGAAAATAAACATCAAGTTTAAATTAACTTGGCGTTTCAAACCATTAAATCGAATATGGACGGTCTTTAATTCATTGTACAAGGGCTCGGAGAAGGATTAATTCATACAATCCTAAAATCAATTGGAACCCACTTGCGTTGGCCTTTACTATTTACATAAAAAAACTGCTGCCCTTTAGAGCAGCAGTTTTTTAATATTTATTAATGATATGAACTTTCTGTTTTAAACCCGGGAGAAAGCTAATATACCTTTTCAATGCAACCTGCACTTTTATTAGTCAGGTCAGATTCTTTATTATTTGATACTGAAGCGGTTTATTTTTGTATTTCCAAACTCATCAGACAATTGAACAATGTACATACCACTTTCAATACCATTCAATGGTAAAATATATTGGTTGATTTCTGTTTCAACGCCATCTAATTTGTAAACAACTTTACCTGACATGTCCATTACCAACACATTGAAATTAGAAGCATCAATTCCATCAAACTCCAAATTAATAAAGTCGGTAGCAGGATTTGGATAAACTTTCAATGGTTTGTTTTCAACTGTTTTGGTCGTATGTACAGCAACAATTGAACTCCATTCACCTGTTTCATCATTGTTGATGGATTTCAATCTGTAATAAACCAAAGCTGATTTATTGCTTAAATCTTGGAATTGGTAAGTTTTTAAACCTCTTTCAGACATAGTAGCTGCAACTGAACCAGATAAGCTAAAATTAATTCCATCTGTAGAACTGTAAATATCGTAGCGGTTTAAATCTTCTTCATCAGTTACTGTCCAATTTAAACTGATTATATCATTTTTAGCAAACCCTTTAAAATCAATTATAGAAACAGGTAATGGGGACAAACTACCATTAGTTATTCCATAATAATAAGTAACTCCTGAATCTAATGTTAAGCCTGTTGCCGATGTAAAATATGAAGATGTAGTACCAACTCGTGTTGCACTGCCCGTATTAACAATAGTCCAATTTCCAGAACCTGTGTAACCACTTGTGCGGGTAAAAACCCCCAATGAAGTTCTATTAAACCCAGTTAATTCTGGTGAACCAGTAGTCCACTGAAAAGTTATAGCAGCATTAGTTAAATTTGTTGAGGGAGCAACTTGCCAGGTGTTATCAACAGAACCTGCGGCAACTCTAACACCTTGTTTGTCGTATAATCCTGTTTGTGTAGTGATGCTAAGCCTTGGGTCATTGCATGTGCCTTGTCCATCACCATTAATGGTCCAACCCTTGCCACCACCTCCAGTTGACGTAGTCAAAGTGGTTCTAGCAGCCGCAGCATAAGCACCATAAGTTCTGCCAGTAGCACCAAGTGTTCTATTAGTAACAGATTTTGAACTCCACCCAATAAGTGTGGCAGAATAGTTAGCACAACTCAAACCGCTATTGTCTAGCATATTGGCCATATTAACAGAGGCATTCAAGCTCCAGCTTCCAAGGTTTTGATTGAAAGATGATGCATTTTTAAACATTTTAGACATGTTCGTTACCGCTGCAGTATTCCAGCCGCTAATGTTTTTATTGAAGGCTGTTGCAAATTCAAACATGCCTTCCATATTCGTTACCGCTGCAGTATTCCAGCCGCTAATGTCTTGATTGAAGGATGTGGCTATACTAAACATAAAACTCATACCCACTACTTTTGCAGTATTCCAGCCGCTAATGTTTTGGTTAAATGACTCAGCTCTCATAAACATACGTGCCATCCCGATTACATTTGCAGTGTTCCAGCTTCCAATGTTTTGATTGAAGAGTTTGGCTCCATTAAACATATTAGTCGTATAGATTACACTAGAGGTATTCCAGTTATTGATGTTAGGGACAGTTGATAATTTTAAACAATTTTGAAACATTTGTCCCAAGTCCATGTTAGTGGCTGATAAATTAGGAATGTCCGTTGCGGTGATGTTTAAGTTACTGCAACCATAAAATGCGTCTCTCATACTGGTCCATGCCGTTGTGCCCCATTGTTTTACATCCAACAATCTGGGTGCAACTGCAGCATTGCCAATGATTATTCTTTGGAAATTGCTTGGGGAAATTCTCAACTCAAT
>JBIKPR010000014.1:0-43436 GCA_044357345.1 Bacteroidia bacterium | reverse complement strand
ATAGCCGTTTCCCTGTTTATGAAGATACCTTCGACAATATTGTAGGAATTCTTTACATCAAAGAAATTCTACCGCATTTATACCAAACTGATAGTTTTGAATGGAAGACTTTGCTTA
Source organism: Bacteroidia bacterium (assembly GCA_044357345.1). Classification (GTDB taxonomy): domain Bacteria; phylum Bacteroidota; class Bacteroidia; order NS11-12g; family UBA955; genus JABMMZ01. Next base: position 43,319 of record JBIKPR010000014.1, on the reverse strand, counting down.
AACCAGCTTTGTTTGTTCCAGACAACAAGCGTATAGATTTGTTGCTATCCGATTTTCAAGAAGAGCGCATGCACATGGCCATAGTGGTTGATGAGTATGGAGGTAAGCTTGGGATCGTTACCATGGAAGATATCTTAGAAGAAATCTTTGGTGAAATCAACGATGAGTTTGACGAAGAACCACTTTCTTACAGTAAGATTGACAACAACAAATACATTATTGAAGGCAAAATGCTGATAAATGATTTTTGTAAGATATCACAAACAGACGATGACTTCTTCGACCAGGTAAAAGGTGATGCGGAGTCTGTAGCTGGTATGATTATGGAATTGCATGGAAAAATTCCTGTGCGCAATGAAACAATAATTTACAAGCAATTCAGTTTTACCATTGAGTCTGTCGACAACCGCAGAATCAAACGCATTAAAGTTGTTATAGAATGAGGTTAATACAATTTACAATTCTACTATTATTGGCTGCTTGTGGTTCCGATGCCAATGTGCCTAAGCCCCACGCTTATCCGCGTGAGTATTATCCTAAAAAAGCCTACCAATTATTTGATACCACGGCGCCATATACGTTTCTTTACCCTAAATACGCCATTGTTGAGCCTTACCGTGACGGTGACAGCAAATCGCATCCGTTTTGGTACAATGTGCATTATTTGCCTTTTAATGCCACTTTGCATTTAAGTTATCAGGAGTTTAAAGACCGTGCAGAATTTGACCAATTGTTTGATGATACCCGTCGCCTTGCATACAAACACGATGTTCGTGCGGAGGAAATTGAAGAAATTGAACTTCAAAATCCAAGAACACACTCTAGTGGTATCATCTACGAATTAAAAGGAAACACAGCTACCAACTTGAATTTTTACATCAGCGATGGTCAGAAACATTTCTTGCGTGGTGCTTTGTATTTTAATGCTAAGACTGAGATTGACAGCATACAACCAATCTTTCAATTCATCAAACAGGATGTGATCCACATGATTGAAACCACTGTTTGGAAGTAAATTATTCGATTACAATTTTCTGAGTTTGTCTACCTGCTGTTTCTAGCACGTAGATGCCCTTTGCCCAATTTGAAACATCTATTTTTAATGTAGAATTGCTGGACTTAGTTTGGTATACGGTTTTTCCACTTAAGTCAAGTAGCTTCGTTTCTCCAATGTTTTCAGTTGATTCTATGGTCAATATTCCATTGCTGCAATACACATTGAATTTGTCTTTAGGCAAGTTCGTTTGCTTAATGGTTAACCATTCTTGAATTTCAATTCTTTGCAATTGCGCATCGGGAATTCGTTTTTCATTGCTCATATACAAGGTTTTGTCTTTCATACAAACCGCTTCGTTTTGTCCTGTATGGATAACGATACCCAAATTGATTCTTCGGCGGTTTCCGCTCAAATAATTATTGTTTTTGTAGTCCCACATCAAATACAGAAAGCTGTTTCCACTGCTGATGTTGTATCCACATAGTGTAACTGCACCATTGCTTTGAATGCATGCCCCTGTTACCAAACCTTCAGTCTCTATAGTTTCTAATGGACTTAAGCTGTAAAATCCAGTATCAATTGGGCAAATATAATGTCTGCTTTTTTTGTCAGCCCAGTTTTTACTAAACAAGTGTATGCTGTCGTTAAGCACAAACATGGCTTCTAGGTCATAGTTGTGGTTTTGTGCCCCAAGGTTAAAATCAGTTTGGTCTTTGAAATTAAAACGGATTTTCTCGGCCTCAACCGTGTCGTATACATTGGCGTTATTGAGGTCTGATTTTTTAATTTTTAAAATATTCAAATCGATTCTGTTACCATTGTTGTTTCCAAAGTCGCCAATATAAATAAACTTGGCGTCTTGACTCAAGTCTTCCCAATCGGTATTCGTTTGGTTTTTTATAAAAATCTGTTTTCTTATTTGTCCATTTAAGCTATCAAACGCATAGAGTATGGGCGGGTTGTCGCTGTCGTTGAGGGTCCAAAATGAATTGTTGTAATAAATCAGACCAATGCTTTCGATGATGGTGTCGCTCAGTTTAGGACAAATAATTTTGGTGGTGTAATTGGTTTTGTTGTAGGCACAAGAACCATCGTTTTCCGTAGCAGAAGAATTGTAATTGTTGGCTTGCTTGTCGGTGCAACCCTTTATTTGGGCATTCGACAATTTACAAGTCAATAAACAGATAACAAGAAAAGAAATTTGTGTTTCATTTTAAAAAGTTTTGTCGTATCTTGATTCAAAGAACCACATTTTAACTGATTTTTTACATTTTTTATTTTTTTTATGCCACTTTTTAATTTAAATTTCCGTCTAAGAACTAAATCATTATGAATACAACCTTAAAACTATGGACCTTGGCAATATTAAGTATATTGTTTTCTCAGAATCTTAAAGCCTCGCATGTGTTGGGTGGAGACATTAAGTATATTTATCTTTCACCCAATAAATATAAAGTGGTGTACAAACTCTACCGTGAATGTTCAGGCGTTCCTTTGGATTTGAACCAGGTTCGTTTTGGCGTTAGTACTGCCGATGGAAATGTTGATGCGACCATAACAGTGAATAGAACCTCTATTAAAGACATTAGTTTGGTTTGCAAAAAAGATTCTCTGCCTTGCAACCCGAACAACATGACCAGCAATTCAGGTACTGAAGAGCATATTTTTGAATCAACAGTTGATTTTTCACAATCGCCTTATAGCTCTATAAAGTCGAGTTCATGTAAAGTCTTGTTTTATTTCTCATTGTGTTGCCGCACAGGTGCAGTAACAACTATGAGTCCTGGTAATTTTTATTTGGATGCCATGGTTGATTTGTGCGCGGTAAAAAAAATAGGCAATACTTCGCCTGTTTTCAAAACCCTTCCATTGCGCAATTTGTGTTGTAACACTCCATTTTCATACAACAATGGTGGAATTGAGTTGGCCGAAGGAGATAGCTTGTCATTTGAAATGGCAGCGCCTTTAAAGGGCTTAAACGATCCTGAAACCTACACTGGATCATTTGATCAGAATTACCCGATGACGCCTTATTGTCCGCCAACTCCAGGCACTCTTAATTGCAAACCTTTACCAAGTGCCAAGCCACCACGTGGTTTTTATTTTGACAAAGAAACAGGCGATGTGGTTTTTACACCAATCAAGTGTGATGAGGCGGGTGTAATTACCTTCAAAGTCAATGAATGGAGAAAAGACAGTGCTGGGGTTTGGCAAATTGTTGGTTATGTAAAACGTGAGTCAACTTGGATGGTTCAACAATGCACGGATAACAATGCACCATACTTTACGGGAATTAATAAGTATTCGGTTTGTGAAGGCAATAAATTATGTTTTACCATTAGCAGTAAAGACGATGCTTTTTTACCTCAGCAAACTGTTTCAGATACTGTTCAATTAACTTGGGACAGTGGTGTTGTGAATGCTACTTTTAGAATAATTGATCCAACTGCGAGAGAAAAGCAAGCTGAGTTTTGTTGGCAAACCAAAGACGGGGATGCCCGCGCAAGTGCCTATAGATTTACCGCCATTTCTAATGACAATTTCTGCGGAGCCGTTGGTCAAACCTCTAAGACCTATATTATTTCAGTTAAGCCTAAAGCAAAAGATAAACTGGTTTACAAAAAACTGTTTAAAGGAGGCTTGGAAATATTTGCTAATCCATTAAATGGTTCAAGTGGGACTTCAAATACCTATAAGAATATAATTAGAGACAGCAGCAATTCAGGAACACCGCTATACAGCAGCAACAACAAGCAAAGAGACACCTTTGTGTTTAGCAGTCCTGGAAAATACATTATTGAGCATCAAATTAATAACCCACCATACAATTGCCCTACTTTTTATTACGATACCATTACTGTAACAGCCGACGATTTAACAGGCATTCTTAACTACAGAAAAATTGATTTGAATGTGTATCCAAATCCAAGCAATGGACAAATCAGTTTTAATTCTTCCAGCATCGATCTTAGTGAAGCATTTATAAAAGTGTATGCTGTGGATGGAAAATTGGTGGCAGAAAAACAATTGCAAGCGGCTAGTACCGACTTGTCAGCATTGGCCAAAGGTATTTATACCATAGAATTTAAAGTTGAGGGTTACAACGTTTACCGACAGGTGATAATCGAGTAAACGTTTATATTTCTATAATGTTAATTGAAAGCAGAGCTCTTGGAAGTATCCAAGGGTTTTGTTTTTATGGTTGTTCGGGTGGACTTAAAGTATCCGAGCTATTGTTGCCAATGTCTCTCCATAAAAAACCATGGTCTATGCGGGTGTAGGGCATAAAATTGTCTATGTATAACTGTCCGGTACCCAAGCCGGAATGTATGGCTTTTGGAAATCCTGCCGCATATTGCGCTATAGCATTTAGCCCTATATTGCTCTCCAGCGCTGAGGTAATCCACCAGCCAATATTTAGTCTTTCAGCCGTCTTAATCCATAAATCTGTTTGAATAAATCCACCCAATAAATTCGGCTTTAATACGATGTATTGTGGTTTTACAGTTTCCAACAATTTCAACATGTCTTCCTCTTTGTGTATGCCAATCAGTTCTTCGTCGAGCGCAATAGGAATGGGACTGTTCTTGCACAGTTCTGCCATTTCTTCTATCTGTCCAGCTTTAATTGGTTGTTCTATGCTATGCAAATTAAATGCTTTTAAGGCCTCTAATTTTTCCATGGCTTCAGTTGGTTTAAATGCCCCGTTGGCATCAACCCTGAGTATCAGTTTGTCGCCGCCTTTTTGCGCGCGAACAAACTTTAAGAGCTCCAATTCTTTCTCAAATTTTAAAGCCCCGATTTTTATTTTGATGCAGTCGAATCCTTTTTCAATTTTCTCAAGCACTTCTTCCTTCATCTCCTCCAAATTGTCCATCCAAACCAAACCATTAATTGGTATGCCTTGTCTGCCAATGGCGTAGAAGTTTTGGAATACAATTTTTCTGCCTCCATTTTTCAAATCCAATAGGGCTGTTTCTAAGCCAAACTTAATCGAAGGGAATTCATGAAATGGAAAATCGTCGGCCTTGTTTTTATTAATTTGTTTAACAAGTTCTTCCAATTTTGATTCATAATCCTTGCGGTCGTCGATGCTCAAACCGCTCAAAGGAGCACATTCGCCAACGCCCACCACAGTTGGGTTTAAGGCATTGTGTATGGATAAAAGATAGATGGTTCTCTCTTTGTAATTGCCTCTGCTGGTGGTGGCAGGTTTTTTAAACTTAAGGCTGTGCTTACTGATGCTGGCTATTAATCCCAAACCGGTTTAAACAAAATTTCTGAAAGGCAAAAATACAGCATCATACCTAAGATCAAAAGGGATAAAAATTTAAGTTGCTTGTTAAAGTCCATTCTACTTTTACAGGCTTTCAAAGCTTCGTAATGCAGGTAGATTAACAATGAAAATATCATGTAGTTGGACACCAATATAATGCCCAAGTTGATGCTGAAAATAGAGTAGGTGGTAAGGCAAAATACGGCGCTAAACAAGAGTGCCAATTGGTAATACAAAGCGCTTTTGTAACCCAATTTTACCGCAATGGTAATTTTGTTTTTTGCTTTGTCGCTCTCAATGTCGCGGATATTGTTGATGTTTAAAACCCCGGTGCTTAACAGTCCTATAGCTGCAGCTACCCACCAAATGTGCGAGTCTACATTTTGAGTTTGTAGGTAATAAGTGCCTACAACCGACAACAATCCAAAGAAAATAAACACAGAGATATCGCCATAACCAGCATAGCCATATGGTTTGCTTCCTGCAGTATAAAAATAAGCTGCTGCTATGCCAAGTAAACCCACAGCCAATAAGATCCAAAAGGATAGGTTGATGGTTTCGATGCCAATAAGTAAGAGGGCAATACCACTGATTAAACTCAAGCCAATTAATACACGAATAGACAATACCATTGACTTTTCGCTCATAGCCCCAGAAGCCATTACACGGTCGGTGCGTTCATGTGTGTCAGCACCATTTTTGAAATCGCCGTAATCGTTGGCGTAATTGCTCAAGACCTGCAAGAGTATGGCGGTTAATAAACTTAAAGCAAATATGCTTGGGTTAAAATTCCCCGTTTCAGAATAGGCCAATAGATTGCCTGTAATGGCACCTGAAATGGCCAAGGGTAAGGTGCGCAAACGCGCGGCTTGTATATATGTTTTTACAGACAAGGGGTACGTCCTCCATCTACTACGATATTGGTACCGGTGATATAGGCTGAGAATTCTGAACATAAAAAGCATGCCGCATAAGCAGGCTCTTCTGGTTTTCCAAAACGCTTCATCGGAATTTCAGCCAGCATCTCGTTTTCTATCTCATCTCTTTCAACATTCAGTTTCCCCGATTTGTTGTTGATGATCGTATTCAAACGCTCAGTCTCCGTTGCACCAGGTAAGATGTTGTTAACGGTTATTCCAAATGGGGCCAACTCTGTTGCGATGGTTTTTGACCAATTTCCAACAGCACCTCTAATGGTGTTGCTGACCCCTAAATTGGCCAATGGAACTTTTACAGAAGTTGAGATAATATTGATGATGCGTCCGAAGTTTCTTTCACGCATACCTGTTGAAACGGCTTGAACCAATTGTTGGTTGTTGATCAAATGGGCGTTGAATGCCGCAATAAATTCTTCTGGCTTAGCATCTATGGCTTTGCCAGCTGGCGGTCCACCCGTGTTGTTTATCAAGATATCAATGGGAAGAGCTGACAAGGTTTTACAAACTTCAGCCACCGAATTGGTGTTTGAAAAATCGGCAATTAAAAACTGGTGTTCTTGACCTTCTGAACGGTATAAATCCGTTATGGTTTCTTGCAAGCGTTCGGCATTTCTAGCCAATAAAATAATATTAGCACCTGCTTTAGACAATTCTATTGCTATTGCTTTTCCTATGCCTTGGCTACTGCCACAAACCAATGCTGTTTTTCCGAGTAAATTAATGTGCACTAGGCAAAGGTAATGTTAAAATCAATTTGCACAAATAGGTATTCTCTATTATTCTCTTCAAATTATTTGCACTCTTTTTGTATCATTGCAATGGTATGAATTTCACGCGTTCGATTTATCTATTTCTTTTTTGTTTCCTATTGTCTGTATCTCTTAGTGCTCAAAAACCTGTTATGCTTGGCGATTTCGCTTCTGGTAATAAAGGTTCAAATCCCGATTTTCTTACAGCCTGTGGCAACACCGCTTATTTTACGGCTGAAGATGGTTTGCATGGCCGTGAACTTTGGAAAACCGATGGAACCGTTCAAGGTACGGTAATGGTAAAAGACCTATGTGTGGGCATTTGCGGTTCATCGCCTAAAAATTTATGGGCTGTTGGTTCAACGCTTTACTTTACCGCCTACGAAAGCGATAAGGGTACAGAGTTGTGGAAGACCGATGGCACCGATAAAGGAACAGTGCGTGTAAAGGACATCAACAGTGGGCGCAGCAATTTCAGCCCGCGATACTTGTGCAATGTCAATAATATTTTATTCTTCACTGCCGATGATGGAAAAAATGGTGCTGAGCTTTGGCGCAGCGATGGTACTGAGTCGGGTACGTATATGGTTAAAGACATTGATCCCACAGGAAGCGCCCACCCAAGTATGCTTTGTGCGGCGCAAAATGTTTTGTTTTTTAAAGCTACAATTAAGGGCGAGGGGGAAAGCATTTGGCAATCCGATGGTACGGCTTTAGGGACTGTGAAAATTAGTTCTGCAAAATCCATTCGAAACCTCGGTTTTGTTGCAAATAAACAGACTGTGTTTTGGATAGATATTAAAGACATTGGCGGTAAAATTCAAATGGGTTCTAAATTGGAATTGTGGGCGTTTACCCTTGGAACGAAAGCGCCTATATTGTTAAAGTCCATAGATAAGAATACGTCCTCATGGCCTTCCTCAGCCTTTGCGTGTGGTAAAGAAGATGTGTATTTAGCTCAAGGAAATGCCTTGTGGAAATCAAATGGCACAGTTGATGGAACTTTAAAAATAAAAAGCATACCCAATGTTTCAAGTATAGGCGATTTTCAAATCATAGATGAGCGACTGATTTTTAATGCCAACATTAACACCAAAGGAAATGGCTCAGCTATTGAATCTGTTGAAATTGCTGAATACGATATCTACATGAGTAACGGCAGCAGTGAAGGAACGGTTTTGTTAAAAAACGGGAATTACGAGCAAACATGTTTATTTAAAAACCATTTAATTTTTTACAGCAGAGATTTGTACAAATGCGATTTGAAATCTTCTAAACAAGAGCTCAAAAGAATCACAAATGGTGTCGATATTCCTATATCCCCAACAAATTTTTGCAGCATAAATAACAAGCTTTTGTTCTTTGCGCCCACACCAGCAAACGGCAAAGAGTTGTGGTGGCTTGACGATAAACTCAACAAAGCTGAAATCTTAATCGACATCAACAAAAAAGGAAACTCCTTCGATGTGCTCAGCTTAACAAATGTTTCCAATAACCTTTTCGCTTTTTGTATGAACGAAGAGCTTGGCTTGCAACTTTGGAAAAGCAATGGCAGCAAAGAGGGTTCACTTGAACTTAAATTGTTATACTATGCCCATGAAAACATAGACATTGAGGCTCAGACAGAATTAAATGGTCAACTTTTCTTCATCTGTAAAAACGATCTTAAAAAGAAAATTGATCTTTGGTGCAGCGATGGAACAGCCAATGGAACCAGAATCGTTCGCAGTTTTGAAATTGGCAAAACCAAGGGACTAGACCAGCAATTAATCGCTTTTAAAAACAAGGTGTATTTTAATGCCAATGAGGCGCAAACGGGCAATGAAATTTGGTGCAGCGATGGCACAGAAAAAGGCACTTATCTTATGAAAGACATTCAAAGAGGCATTGAGTCATCGGCTCCACAATGGTTTACCCTAGTAGGTTCGACTTTGTATTTTGCCGCAGATAATTACAACGAGGGCAACGAACTTTGGAAAACCGATGGAACAGACAAAGGAACCCTTATGGTTTACGATGTTTACAATGGTGCGCATAGTTCTGACCCTGTTGCGTTTAAAGCGTATAACAACAAATTGTTTTTTGCCGCTGACAACGGTTTGCATGGTCTTGAACTGTGGCAATCGGATGGAACAGCTGCAGGAACCTCTATGGTCGCAGATATCAATAAAGGCGAATTGGGTTCCAATCCTGAAGACCTTACCGTTTTTGGAAATTCATTGTTCTTTACCGCCAACAATGGCAAGCAAGGCGTGGAGCTTTGGAAAACGGATGGAAAAGCAGAAGGGACTTTATTGGTGGCTGATATATATGCCGGTAACGAAGACTCCAATCCTGGTGAATTAACCGTTTTGAATGGAGAATTGTTTTTCACTGCCAATACCAATAAGTATGGGGTTGAATTATGGAAGACCAATGGCACTGAGAAGGGCACTGAAATGGTGAAGGACATTCAAAAGGGAAGTACAGGCAGCAATTGCAGAAACCTATGTGTGTTTAACGGCAACTTGTATTTCGTTGCTATCTCGGGACTAAATGACCCTGAACTTTGGAAATGCAATGGAAAAGGCAGTGGCACAGCCATAGTGAATGCCGATTACAGTCTCACAAATTTATTGCCCCCTATGTTTTTATGTGTATCAAATAATGTGCTTTACTATGTGGTGGATATGCACGAATACGGTAAGGAGATTTGGAGACTTAAGTAATTAGTCTATTAAGTTGACCAAATAATGTCTTGCTCCTTCGGTATGTTCTAATTGCATGCTGATGTGTGGTAGATCAATATACTCTTCTACAATTTCAGGCCATTCAATTAAGCACACATGCTTTGAATCGAGGTAGTCCATAAACCCAATTTCTTCCAATTCCTCTACACGTTTTATTCTGTATAGGTCGAAGTGGTAAACGGTCTTGCCTTCAAATGTGTAGGTGTTAACGATGTTGAACGTGGGACTGCTAACATCTTCAAAATACCCCAATTCTTCCAGCAAGGCTTTAGAAAAGCTGGTTTTTCCAGTACCCAAATTGCCTTTTAACAATACAATAGGATGTGTGTTTAAATGCGGCAGCAGCTGCGCAACTAAAGTGGGTATAAAATCTACTCCACCAAATTCATCTAAAAGAAGTGTCGGAGACAAGCTTATTTTTTCTTGTAATATTTCATGGCCTCAGGCAACCAAGCTTGAAGATTGGCAATACGGGTGGCATCGCTCGGGTGGGTGCTCAAAATTTGAGGAGGTTTTACACCGCCTGACATTTTGCTCATTCGTTCCCAAAAAGCAATAGATTCTGTTGGGTCGTAACCAGCAAGGGCCATGAACACCAAACCAATTTTGTCGGCTTCTGTCTCGTGTTTGCGAGAGTAGCTGAGTATGGTTAAGTTGCCCGCCACACCGAAAGCCACTCCAAATATATTTTGAGTCACTTGTGGGCTGCCAGACATCGCCACAGATAGCACATTACCTAAACCTTGGGCTTTCATTTGTTGGGTCATGCGCTCATTGCCATGCTTTGCAATGGCATGGGCAATTTCATGTCCCATTACCACAGCCAAAGCCTGCTCATTTTGTGTTACAGGCAATAGACCTGTGTACACAACAACCTTTCCGCCAGGCATGCACCATGCGTTTACGGTAGCATCTTCGACAGTATTGAATTCCCATTTATAGTCAGAGATTCTTGCACTGTATTTTCCGCCTTCATAGGTTTTGAAAAATTCAGTTATGGAGGTAGCTATGTTGTTGCCCACTTTTTTAACCAAATCACTTTGGGCCTTATTATTCGTTAGTTTATGTGTTGCCAAAAAATTGAGGTAAATGGTATCGCTCATTTTTTGTAAGGCAGTTTCACTTGCCCAGGTACTTTGTTTTCTGTTGGTAATTGGCACTCTGCTGCAAGCGCTTGCGAATACGACGGTAAACAGACAAATAAGTAATTTGTTCATATTGTAGTTTGATTTTTAGGAGTCAAAAAGGATGCCTAATTGATAAGTTCAACTTGGGCTGATAGACCTTGGTCAAGTAAGGCGGTGCACAAAGGTTCTAGTAAAGAATATCCGCCAGATTTTACAACACATTTGCCTCTGTTGTGAACGATCCATGCGCACTGTTCTGCTTGACAAACATCGTGTTTGCAGTATTTCACCAAGCAATTGGTAACATGCTCGAAAGTGTTGTAGTCGTCGTTGTATAATATCAATTCAAATTCTTCAAAACCGGTGTCTTTTTGAAGTACATTGGACTGTGATTTTTCGTCGTGCTTATGCTGTGAGAATAACATAAATCTATTGTCTGTGTTTCTTTAAAAGCTTTGCTTTGTTTTCATTTCCTGACACCAAACGAACAATGTTCTTTTGATGGGTAAGTACCACCATAATTGCTGCTGCAATGCCAAAGGCAATGAACATAGGCTCTTCGTTTTTGTAGACCAAAACGGCAATCAAAGGGAAAGCCAAGGCAGCTAAAATACTGCTCAATGATACATATCGGGTTGAGAATAAAATTACCACAAAAAGCATGATACAAGCCAAGGCAGATAAATAATGAATGCCCAAAACCATACCTACTAAGGTTGCGATACCTTTACCGCCTTTGAATTTAGAATAGATTGGGAAGATGTGGCCCAAAACAGATGACAAACCGAACAACAATTGAAGGTTCACAAATTTAATGGTTCCAGGCTCTACAAAAGCTAAATAACGCACCAAACTTGCAGCGGTTAATCCTTTAATAATGTCAATTAGCAAAACTGCAGTGCCTGCTTTTTTTCCTAAAACTCTAAAGGTGTTTGTTGCCCCAGAATTTCCACTTCCTTGCTCTCGTATGTCTAATCCATAAAAGGCTTTTCCTACCCACAAAGCAGTAGGCATCGAGCCGATTAAATAAGAGACAATTACGCCAACGCTGATTAACAATAACTCCATTATTAGATACTATTTTTTAAAGAGATAAAAGGCAAAGATAATATAAAATTATTAATTAGACAATGTTCAGTACAATGCGCTGAATATCAGTCTGATGTGGGGTATCATTCGTCGGGGTCGGCATCGTTCTTTTTCAAGAAATTATCCTTGGCTTTTTCACTGCCCACTCGCAAGATAAATTGCTCATCAGCCATCTTTGTTGCTTCGGTTGTTACAATGGCCATCAACTCAGCGTTGTTACTCGCTATCATCATATTGCCGCGCATGTATTCCAAATAAATCCAGTCGCCGCCATCGGTCATGATGTAAATATAAATCTTATCGCCGCTTCTCTTTTTCTCAATGGCTATGGTGGTGCTGAATTGTTTGTTTACTACCGTTCCGTTAAACAATGGCATTAAAATACTTCCAGTAGCAATGAACTTTCTTCTAATTCTATTAAAGGCTATGTCAACATCGGTAAATACAAATCCAGTTTTGAATTCGCCTTCTCCTGCAATGCTGCCAGTAGCATCCAAAGTTTTTATCATTTTATTGGCCGTTTTCTCATCGCTAATCAATTCGGCAATGGCCATTTTATTCTCTTCCGTTTTCAAAGAACCGCCTGCTGAACCTGCATTTTCAGCGGTCAGCATCTTGGTCATTTTAGCTTTTATCTCCGCCGGGAATGGGAAGTCTAGCCATACCATAAGATTAAACCTAAACGTGCTGTCTGTTGCTCCATGTTTGGCCGAACCTGCTGTCATGAAATTGACCTTCGGTGCCACCACATTGAAGTCGTATTTACCTTCTGAATACACGCTATGGTCTTTGTCGTTAAACTGTATGTAGTTTCCTTTTAAAGCGTTGTTCAACAATTTGTCTTCGTTACCAATCATGAACGCATCCTTGGCTTGGTCGTAGAACATAATGCCGGTATCCGATTGCAATTCTGGGTCGCTGTAACGGCGTTTTAAATCGAACAATATCGGATACACGTGGTTGCTGTCGTTGGCGTAGTATACACCGATTGACAAACGTTTGTTGTCTTTGTCTCTCGGGTTGCGCACATCAATCACCACGTTTTGTGGATCCACCACATCGGTATACCTTAACCACAAGGTTTCCATTTTAACAAATGAGTGCATTGGTTTAACAAAGCCCATAAACTCAATCGGTCTTCGTGTACTGATAATTTCAAACATGCCTTTGAAACCAATCTTTTTGTCGAGTTTCAAAATCTTATCTTCTGCAATTCTGCCATAACCCACCAAGTGTTTGTCTTTGTCAATTCTAATACTGTCAACATACAATGGTTGTTCGGTTTTGTATTTGTCTATATACCTGTAATACCCGGTAGCAGCCAGGTTGTTGCCACCATGTATAAAGGTTCTACAGTTTTTAATTTCGTGGAATTTGTCAATCTTATTGGCTTCAATTCTAGAGCTGTCTAAGCGGTCCATATACGCCTTTTCGCGCACAATGGCTTTGCCTTCAAAAGGGTAGACCCTGCTGTCGGCCACATCGATGTAAGGAATTTTTTCCATAAACAAGACGTTTTTCACTAGGTCAAATTTGGCGTAATGGCATTCAAATTTCACACTGTCTTTAGCATCTTGCGGCAATCCTGCAAACATTGGTTTGATAATGCCCATGCTGGTGCCTGGTTTGATCTCCATGGTTTTCTTGTTCATGTCCCACAAGTAATCGTTCATGTTACTTGAGTAATGGTTGAAAGGGAAATGGGTGTAAGATCCCACCACATTGGTGTTGAAGTGTCCTGTGCGGGTATCAAAATCAACTACACCTTTCATATTGCTGCACTCGAAAGCAAATTTGCTTGGATCAACTGCAAATATTTGAATAGACGATGAAGCAGCCGTGGCCTTGTTGCGCCCCAGCACCATGTCGTTGCTGGCAAAGTGAGCTTCGTTCCACATCAATTTACCATCACCTCTTAAGTCTTGCGGCGACAAGGTCATTTTGCCGTCAAAATTGTATTTCATTTTAAAGACTTGAAAATTGCTGTCAATCTTTGTTTGGAACATACGGTCTTGCTTTGGATACCACTCGGTACGCACATTAACACCTGCCACCAATGGGTACTTAGCACTCTCTGGTAAGTCGAACGTCGAGCTGTTTCCAACCGTTGCATCTGGCAACAAGAGGTATTCTGTTGAACGGGAAGTGGAGGTTTGGTAAAGCAAATCGCCAGACCCATAGAGTCCTCTGTTGCTCAAGTTGATGCTTAGATCGCCTTTTCCTTTGCCGCCATACATGGGCAAACTCACCTTGTCTACAAAACCCAAAGAATAATCGGGTTGAATACGGGCTATGTTTTCAATGTCTGGGAAAATACCATCAGACACCAAGCGGCCTCCGAAGCCGAAACCAGCGATGGTGAAGTTGTCCAAACTGTCGATGGTAAACGGATCTATTTCAAATTTAAATTTGTCGCGGTTGTACGCATGGTTGTGCGTTGCTGCTCGGTCGTAGTTGATTTCCGAACCCCGTTCGGCTATAAATATGGGGTATTCGGCAAAGTCTTTGAGTCCCGACTTATTGTTCGACTTGTCTATCAATATTCTTCCATAGGTATTAGACAAAACACTTTCTACTTTACGCAGTGAATTGGTGTTCACATCGGGGTAATAAATAACCATGCTGTCTATGGTGGTGTTGTTGATTTGAAACCCTGAGTAATCGAAGTTAAAGTCTTGCGAATAAAAATCGATACGACCCGCGCGGATCAAACCAGAGAAATGCAGGTTCTTGTTTTTCTTAATCACCAGCAATTGGTCCTTCGGAATACTCAACACGTTTTGAGAATCGGAGAAGGTGAACTTGCGCACGCCTTCCATTTTCAAATCGTGGGTATTAAAGCTGTAAGTTACATTCGGTTTGCCCGATATAACACTGCCAAATCGCAAGACATCATAGTCTTTGCCCCCGGTGTTGTTTGAGTTCCAATTGTACAGTTTGTCGCGCACATAAATAGAATCGTTGGCAGGGAAGTAGTATAAAAATCCATCGTCGGCCAGGTCCATAACCTGTTGGATTAAGAACTCTTTTTTAGAACTAATAGCCGCGGCATAGTCGTTCAAATTAAATGAACGGATGCCACTTTGGCGGCAGTAGTAAAACATTTTATTCAAAGGATTTTGGCTCAATGCCCCTTGTTGTTTTTCGAATAAGAATTTTTTGAAAAATGAGTTGGTTTCTACATAAGCGGCCTTCTCGTTGTTGATCATATCGAAGTCGATATACGGTTGGGCTTGGTCCCATATTACCTGCTCAACATCAATTTCAACACCGTGGTAATTATCGGAGAACGGCATGCGCATTAAGCCCTCGGTGCCGCGGGTCAACAAAAGTTTTTTGTTTTGAATGTTGTAATTGAATATAATGTTTGGGTGGGTGATAAAACCAGTATCCACTTTTATTTTAATGGAAGCATGTTGGCTCATTACCTTACTCGAATCTAAACGAAAGGCCGCAGAACTTACTTCTACAAAAGGCTTGCCCTGATACAATAAAATAATGGTGGCATAGCCCTCCCCGAAGTTTTGCGAATTGGTCTTCGCCCCTGCAATACTGAATCCACCTTTGTACACCGCCTTGTCGCCCACTATACCTTTAATTTCGATGGTCGGTTCGTAGCTGGTAAATTTAGGAAAGCCAGAATTCTTCACTTGGTCAATTGACGCAGACTGCGAGATGCGCTCTTCCAAAACCCCTAAGATTTTAGTGCTTGAAATTTTAGGGTAGGTAAGTAGGGCCGAATCGACAATAAAGGTTCCTGAATTAAAATTAATCTTATGGTTTTTAAACTCCGCATATACCTCCTCTTCGGGCTTACCGACACGCTCCCAATTCAGACGGCCTTGGGTTCCGACCCATTGTTTTTTATCGGGGTAATATAATCCCGAGCAATTCATTACTTTAATTTTATCCAATTCGGCATCACAAAAAAGATCAAGGTTTTTAAAGGTAATTACCACACGGTTTTTGATGTAAGCAAATTCGAAGTTTGAATTCGAAGCATACCAACGGCGTGCATCGGAGCGGTAAAAGGTATTGTCTTTAAAAAGTGTATTGGCAGTTTCTAAAAAGAATTGGTAGTCTTTGGTACTTTTCTCTAATAACAAGGCACTGATTTCTTGCCATTGTTTAAGGAGATTTGGACTGAATTTCTTTTGGTAATACAAATCGATATTGCTGAGCATGAGTTCAAAAAATGGATCACGCGGCAGCTGTTTATACATCATGTTGTTGCTAATTTTGATGATAAACTTTTGCTGTTCCGGAAGAATTTTTCCCGCCTTCCAATTTTTCGAGAAGGTTTCAGCCATCTTCGCGACCTCCGGTTTTTTGGAGGAGGACATATACTTCACAAACTCATCTATGAAGACAGGCGCTTCGGTAGAGAAACTTGTTTGCGCAAAAACGGGCAAAAAGGAGAATAGAAAAAGTAGACCGAAAAGGAGTTTCTTCATAAGGGTGCTAAAATAACATGTGTTTTTTAAATTTATTGCACAAGATGTGCCAAGAATGGATCTGCTAAATAAATTTAGCAGATTCAGCAAGAGCCCTGCACGAGAGATTGTTCAAAGCAACAATCACCATGCAGGGTGAAACAAGAGGGGGGAGGAAGGCATAGGAAATACTTCATTATTCGGAAAAATAAAGTGATTTGTGATGTTTGAGTTTTCGAAAGCTATTGAAAACATGTTGTTGGCGTCCTCGCCACCAACGCCATCAGTGCGATGATGTGGCGCATGTTTACGATTTTAATCATGGCGCCTATCCGTATTAACCCAAAGTGTGTTTCGGCTCTGCGAAACTCTACTATCGGGTTGCCCGCCGCTTCCCAGTTGCAGATCTTGCTCAAAGCAGCAAAAACGCAACGGGACAGGTCGCTGCGGCTTTGTGGCCAGAGCGCCACAAGAGCTCCACGTCGGTCATCGGGGCGCGTTGAGTGCATCTAATAATTATTCTACAAATGTTTTTCCCCGTGGCGTGACGCAACAAAGTGAAGTCTCTGCCACAGGGGTCACACCTCTGGTGTTTAAATTACGAGATGAAATAGCTATCCTCAAAAATGAAACATGTTGTTGGTGTCCTCGCCACCAACAACATAAAAAAAATCTTGTGGTAGTTGTTAACTACATAAATAAAACGTGCGCATAACATATCACATCTCGTTAACCCCATCATTTATAACATCGCACCTACGGAGCTTGAAATCACGTTTTCATTGGAGCTATAATAATATCGCTTCTCCGAAGCGAAGCATAATATAGCTATTCCGAAGCTTTCATCCCCAAAATGAAATATGATGTCGGTATACTCCCGTTGGGCGTGAAAACGCTAACGTTAAGTTTGTGAGAACGCTACACTTTGTTTCGCTTAGTCTCTTGCCTCAATAGAATAATAAGACAATAAAATAATCAGTAATTAACATAAACAAGACGGACGAAACAATTAAGAAAGCTTATATTAATAATAGTTATGGTTTTTGTCTGGCTTTTTTTGGTGTGGAAAAAAATGTGTAAGAAATGGGCTTAAATAAGGTATTTTTGTCACAATATTAAAGTTAAAAATGTTTAAAAAATTTACAACAACAGATAAGTTGTTATTTGTAGCCGCATTCATGTCATTGATATTCTCGGAAATACTTTATTTTCAAGGTGAAAAGGCAGATGGAAGTTTTATTGGAATTTGGGTGCCTTCAATTCTAGCTTTCGGTATTTATTTGAAATTAATTAACAATTCAAAGAATGACTAGTTTAATCCCATATTTCGCCACACTTATTACCTTGCTATTTGGAATTGCTTTTGCCATTGCGGTAAAAAAAGGCAACGATAACATGTACAAGAAGTAATTCAATGTTTTGCTGTTTTGATGCTGCTGACTGATGCGCAGTTATTTCAAGATTTAAAAGGGTAACTCAGCTCAATTGCTGTTGTTATTGGTTTCCCTTATCTTTGCTTTAAAATATTTTTCCTATGTATTTTTTCCGCCATATATTTCTATGTTTATTATCTGTTCCCGCTATACTGTCAGCCCAAGCTCTGAACGATAACTTCGAAGGCAATGGCAATATCAGCACATGGGCGGGCGATGGTTGTGGCATCAATACCCGATTTGTGAATACTTTTAAAAATGCTCAAAACACATCCGATTCTGTCATGTCATACGCCGATAACGGCGGCTTGTATGCCAATGTGCGTTTTGATGCGAGCCGCAATTTTAGTTTGCTCGAAAACTATGTTTTTACGCTTAAGATTTATATTCCTTCCAGTGGTTTGACCGGTTCGCAAAACAATCAGATTTCTTTGAAACTGCAAGACGGAACACTTGCTGAGCCTTGGTCTACCCAATCGGAAATCATTAAAAATGTAGTGCTTAACCAATGGCAAACCATTACTTTTAATTTTAAAAACGACAACTATCTCAATTTAAATGGTGGGTCTTTACCGCCAACCCAACGCGCCGATTTTAACCGGGTGGTTTTGCAAATAAATGGAGAAAACAACACCAATAATGTTAGGGCTTATATTGATGACTTTGTTTATGAATTCGTTAAGATCGTTGACAATAGAAATTATAGTCTGGTGTGGTCCGATGAGTTCAATGGATCTGGCGCAATTGACAACAACAAATGGTTTCACCAAACCAAATTACCCCAAGCCGGTTCTTGGTACAATGGAGAAGTTCAGCATTACACCAATAGAAACACCAATTCGTTTATGCAGAATGGGAACTTAAGTATATTGGCAAAAAAGGAGAATTTTACAGACCAAGGTTTTACGAAAAATTATACCTCAGCGCGCTTAAATTCTAAGTTTGCTTTCAAATACGGCAGGGTAGAGTTTAGAGCCAAATTGCCAAGCGGAGTAGGTACATGGCCGGCACTCTGGATGTTGGGTAAAAACATAGATGAGAATGGCGCATATTGGGACAATATGGGTTACGGCAATCTTGCTTGGCCTGCCTGCGGTGAAGTGGACATTATGGAACATTGGGGCAACAACCAAAATTATGTACAGAGCGCCATGCACACCCCTTCGAGTTTTGGAGGAACGGTTAATTTAGGAGGTAGAACGGTATCCACTGCTTCCACAGCATTTCATGTGTACGCATTAGAGTGGACTGCAGAGAAAATGGTTTTTAGTGTCGATTCAATTGTGCATTACACTTACAACCCCAGCGATAAAAACGCCAGCACATGGCCATTCGATTCTGAACAATATTTGTTGATGAATGTGGCCATACAAGACAATATTTTTTTAGGTTTTACCCAAGCTGCAATGGAAATTGATTATGTACGGGTGTATCAAGAAACCAAAAGTAGCATTCGATACGACAAGGAACTACAAGCCTTTAAAATATATCCAAATCCTTTTAAGCATAGGCTTTCGATAGCTATTGATGTAAACGATATACAAGATGTAGCTGTTGAAATACTGTCGCTAGAAGGACAGGTGGTATATTTTAAGATGGTCAACTTAGTAGACGGAAAAATTGAAATCAATGGACTTGAGCTATTACCTGCAGGGCTATACTTTTTGCGCTGTACCATTGATGGATTGCCGATGGTGTTGAAGGTCGCAAAGGAGTAGCAACAACAGTCACGATAGCTATCGTGATGAGTAAGGCAGTCGATAATGCTTGGAGTGCAATTTAAAGCAGGGTAACGCATAAAAGTGTTGTTTCATGTGCGGGGATTACAAATACCTTTCACATTTAATCTTTATGAAAAATTTTAATATTTAATTGATTGTCGTATTTTCGCCTTAATCAGCAATCTTGTTTCACCCTGTGGTGCTTTGCCCTGCTCTGTTCCTGCAGCTCTGAGCGGAATCTAGTGCAGGGTGCGTGCAACAAGGTGGAGCGCTCTACCACAGGGCTTTTGCTGTAAAATAAATTTTTCCTAAATATTTCTTTTGAAACAATTATATCAAACTTAAAGAACAAAAAATATGAGCAATATCTGGACCGATAGATGGAACGAACGCTACAGCAATGAAGCCTATGCTTATGGACAGGAACCCAATGATTTTTTGAAACAAGAATTGCAGAAAATCAGTCCCGCAAAAATTCTATTCCCTGCAGAAGGTGAAGGCAGAAATGCCATTTATGCAGCCAGTTTGGGCTGGGAAGTATCCGCTTTTGATATTGCCGAAGAAGGAAGAAAAAAAGCCATGAAATTGGCTGCCGACAAAGGTGTTTCTATCAATTATCAGATAGGTGATTTATCTTCCTTAGGCTACATGGCCGCGCAATTTGATGCCATAGCCTTGATATACGCCCATTTTCCAGCAGACATTAAATCGGACTTACACAAAGCCTTGTCAAATTTATTGAAACCAGGAGGCCTAATGATTTTTGAAGCATTTAGTAAATCGCATATTGATTACAATTCTAAAAACGAAAAAGTAGGTGGACCAAAAGAATTGGACATGTTGTTTTCCATAGAAGAAATTAAACACGATTTCCCTGATTACACGGTTGAATTGCTAGAAGAAAAAGAAATCGAATTGCAAGAAGGTTTATTTCATAATGGTAAGGGTTCTGTTATTCGTTTTGTAGGAAGAAAAAAGTAAACGATTTACTTAATTATCCATGCCCAAAAACGCTTGTGTAATTTTGGAATTACCATGCCCATTAACGGAACCAAGATTAATGTAAAAACCAATGTTTTTAAAAGTTGAGGTAAGTCTGAGATCAGTGGGAATATCAAGGCAAACATGATATTGATAACTGGGTAAACGAACAACCAAGAAATAAATAAGAGTTTCCAGATTTTGGGTTTAGGCGCTTGGTTTGATTGTTCCATTTTATGAGATATTTTGAATACTGAAACTTGTAAACAAAAAAGGATAAGAATGGTTCGTTTTTTTCTTATTAAATTTGTTTTCAGTTTATGGCAAAAAACAAAACCCAAGAAACAGAACTAAATGTTGATGATTTTATTTTAAAAATCGAAGACGAAACCAAAAGAAAGGATGCATTTAGCTTGCTTGAATTGCTTGAAAATGTTTCGGGATTTAAGGCAAAATTATGGGGACCGAGTATTATTGGTTTTGGTTCTTACCACTACAAATACGAAAGCGGTCATGAAGGCGATGCACCCATATTGGCTTTTTCTCCCCGTGCCGCAGCCTTAACTGTTTATCTCTCATCCAATCTAGAAGAACGTGAACCATTGCTTGCTCAATTGGGTAAACACAAAGCCAGTAAGGGTTGTCTGTATATTAAAAAACTAAGTGATGTTGATTTGAAGGTTATGAAAAACATCTTACACAATCAAATTGCCTTTATCAAGCAGCAATATTCTTAGTTGGTTTTTTTTAAAAGAATTTTATTAACCATGTAAATTCATTTAATTGCTAAATATTATATGCCATTTACAATTGCCATTTCGAAAACAAGAACGCCGTTCAAAAACAATTATTACTTGTGGATATACATCTGTGTATTTGTAATTATTTGGATTAGTACTTTAATTGGAACAACAGACATCCACAATTGGATGCTTGAAAATACCTTAACGGTATTGTTCTCTTTATTCTTGATTTTTAGTTTCAGGAAATACCAATTCAGCGACTTGAGTTATCTGCTCATTTGTGTGTATTTGTGCTTGCATGTTTATGGGGCGAAATACACCTATGCTGAAAATCCTTTTGGGTATTGGTTGCAAGATTATTTTAATACCAGCCGCAACCATTACGACCGCATTGTGCATTTTAGTTTTGGTTTCCTATTGGCATACCCGATGCGGGAGATGTTTTTGTCATGGATAAAATTATCGAAGTTTGCTTCTTGGGCTTTGCCCATTGAGATAACACTATCCGTGGGTGCATTTTATGAGCTTATTGAATGGTCTGTTGCTGATTTGTTTTTCAAGGCGCAAGGTGATGCCTATTTGGGCACACAAGGCGATATTTGGGATGCCCAAAAAGATATTTTCTTAGCATTTACAGGAGCCATTTTGGCCACCACCATTGTTTCGGTTCTAAAAAGGGTGTTTAATTTATACGAAAAACAATGACAATCAGTAAACATTTAGCGCTGCATTTTAATGAGGTTCATTTTGGAGGGAATTGGAGCAGTGTGAATTTTAAAGCAGTTTTGAGTCCAATTACCTGGGAGCAAGCGGTGCAAGAACTTGAGGGATTAAACACCATCGCGAAATTGGTTTTTCATTGCAACTATTATGTAGACGCCGTAATAAAGGTTTTAGAAGGGGGTATTTTGGAAGCACACGATTCATTTAGTTACCATTTAAAGCCAATTCATTCTGAGAAGGAATGGCAGATATTAAAGGACAAATTCTTTCAAGATGCTGAAATATTTTCTGCTTTAGTGGCTTTATTGCCTGATAACAAGATTTGGGAGAGCATGGCCGATCCAAAATACGGGACTTATTACCCAAACATACAGGGGATTATTGAACATTGTCATTACCATTTGGGGCAGATTGTGATTATAAATCGTATTGAACAAACAAAACACAAATGATTGTAAGAGCTTATTGTAAGGATGACCATTTTGCTTGCATCGAAATTTTCAAAAGCAATACCCCTAAATTTTTTGCAGAAAATGAATTGAATGATTTTGAGTTTTGGCTGAATGGAAAAGATCAAAATGTTTTGGCGTATCAAAATACCCAAGAAGAATACTTCTACGTACTCGAACACGATGGATCTGTAAAAGCTTGTGGTGGAATGTACTTGCCTAAAAATGAACAACGCATCAATCTGGTTTGGGGTATGGTGCATTCAAGTATGCATTTGCAAGGTATTGGTGCTTGTTTAATGCAATGCCGCCTTGATTTAGCGAATGTGTTATTTCCGAGAATTCCAATCACAATCGATACCACGCAGCATTCATCTGGGTTCTTTGAAAAATTCAATTTTGAAACCGTAAAGACGACAGAGGATTTTTATGCAAATGGTTTGCACCGAATTGATATGGTAAAAATTAAATAGGAAATCTTAATTTTGAAAAATATGAATCCAATTATTAGAAATGTTTTAGCCTTGTTAGTAGGTGCTGCAATAGGCGGTTTGGTCAACGGCGGTATCGTTATGATTAGCGGCAACATTATTCCACCACCTGCAGGTGTGGATGTAACAACTGAAGCTGGTTTGAAAGCAGGACTGCATTTGTTCGAGCCTAAGCACTTTTTACTGCCTTTCCTTGCCCATGCTATCGGTACGTTTGTTGGGGCGCTTGCCTGCGTCCGTATAGCAGTGTCGATGAAAATGGTTCTGGCTTTGATGATTGGCGTTTTGTTTTTCGCTGGTGGCGCTCAAATGGTGATGATTCTGCCAGCCCCAATGTGGTTTAATATCACCGATTTGGTTTTGGCGTATATACCCATGGCATTTTTAGCTGCAAAATTGGCCAGTGGCCCTCAGGCTTCAAGCCAAGAAAACAAACAGACAAAAAACTAGGCAGCAACCCGCAGGCTTCGAGCCAGCAAAACGGCACAAGAAAATACAAGCGCAGAAAATGCAAGCGCAGCTTGTAAAATAATAATTCTCGTAATCATATTAAACTCAGTAATTCAGCACAGCCTGCAAAAAGAGTTTTAATAATACGTCGATTTAGAAATCGCCGTACACATCTGTCAATGCTTCACAACCATCTTCAGTAATAAGAATGGTATGTTCAAACTGAGCCGATAACTTTCCATCTATGGTCCTTGCGGTCCAAGCATCTTTGCGGTCAACTTTGCATCTTGCTTTACCAGCATTTATCATGGGTTCAATTGTAAAGGTCATTCCTGGCCTTAATATCGGACCACTATTTTTCTTGGCCACATGGTCAACCTGCGGGTCTTCATGAAAACGGATGCCGACACCATGGCCGCAAAATTCAAACACCACGCTGTAACCGTTTTTTACTGCATGCTCATTGATTACAAACCCAATATTGCCTAGGTGGTTTCCAGGTTTGCATTCTGCAATGCCTAGGCGTAAACATTCTTTGGTGGTTTGCACCAATTTCTTGGCATAGTCGCTTACCTCACCAACCAAATACATGCGGCATGTGTCGCCAAAATAGCCGTTAAGTATGCAGGTAACATCGATGTTGATGATGTCTCCATCTTTTACCACATAGTCGTTTGGAACGCCATGGCAAACCACATCATTGGGTGAAATGCAACTTGCGTATTTATAACCTCTATAACCTTTTGTAGCGGCTGTAGCGCCATTCTTTAAGATAAAAGCCTCTATCAGTCCATCCAATTCGATGGTTTTCACCCCAGGCTTTACAAAAGGTTCAATATGTTTTAAAGTTTCAGCCGCTAATTGGCTGCTTTTTCTAATGCCTTCAATTTGTTCGGGCGTTTTAATAATGATCGCCATGTTTTTATCTTTTTATTTTATGCAATTGTCTTTGCAGTTCGTTGAAATACGGCTGCGAATTTAGCAATCGGCTTCCATACCAACTAAACAATTCACCATCTACCGTTAATATTTTCGAATGTGGAAGTAAGCTTTGCAATTGTTCCACATGCTTTTCTTTGAAAGGGTAGGGCTCTGATGAAAGGAGTACGACGTCCGGATTAATCGTTTGCAATGCTTCAGTGCTTAGTTCAGGGTATCTGTCGTCCTTCACCATATTATGAAATCCTGAGCGTTCCAACATATGGTTGATAAAGGTATCGGATCCAACTGCCATGTAAGGATTGCGCCATACCAAATACAAACAATTGTATTGGTGTCTAATCTTCTTTTGGTTTAAGCTCGCTTCAATGTTTTTTAACATCAATTCTGTTTCGCTTTGCAGCTCCATAATTTCACCGATGCTGCGCATCATAAAAAAGGCATCGTCAATGTTTTTAACATCACTAACCCAAACAGGGTATTTTTTTGATAGGGTTTCAACAATTTCTTCATTGTTTTCTTCCTTATTACAAAGAATGAAATCTGGTTCAAGTTCGTCAAGTTCATCGAATCGAACTTTTTTGGTACCGCCTATTTTTGTGGCTTTCTTAAAAGAGGATTTGGGGTGTATGCAAAAAACGGTTTGTCCAACAATCTTGTCTTTTAGACCAAGTTCATATAGAAATTCTGTTTGAGAGGGCACTAATGAAACAATACGTTTAATGGGTTTTTGAATCTTTACGACCCTTCCCAACATATCGACGACTTCAATGCTTGCAGGCATTTATAAATTACCTCGTTCGGCTTGTTCGCGTTCTATAGCCTCAAATAAAGCTTTGAAATTGCCTTTACCGAAAGACTTAGCCCCTTTACGTTGAATGATTTCATAAAACATAGTTGGTCTGTCTTCTACTGGTTTTGTAAACAATTGCAACAAGTATCCTTCATCGTCACGGTCTACCAATATACCTAATTCTTTCAGAGGCTCGATGTCTTCTTCTATTGGACCAACACGGTCTAATAAATCGTCGTAATATGAACTTGGCACTTTTAAGAATTCAACACCTCGCTCCATTAATTGCTTAACGGTTGATACAATATCCAAGGTCGCAATTGCAATGTGTTGAGTGCCTTCTCCTTCATAGAATTCTAAGTATTCTTCTACCTGTGATTTCCTTTTACCTTCTGCGGGCTCATTGATCGGGAATTTAACGAACCCATTGCCATTGCTCATTACTTTACTCATAAGTGCTGAGTATTCAGTTGAGATGTCTTTATCGTCAAAAGATAAAATATTTTTAAAGCCCATGACGTCTTCATAGAATTTTACCCATGGATTCATTTGGTTCCAATCCACATTTCCAACACAGTGGTCAACGTACAACAAGCCGGTAGGACCAGGGTTGTATGCGCTTTCCCATTTTCTATATCCTGGCATGAAGACACCATTGTAGTTTTTTCGTTCTATAAACAAGTGCACCACTTCGCCATAGGTGTGTATTCCACTCATACGCACTTCACCGTTTTCATCGCTTAGTGTGGTGGGCTCTAAACATGATTTGCCTCCACGTTTGGTGGTTTGCTCATACGCATCATACGCATCATCAACCATTAATGCCAAGGTTTTAACACCATCGCCATGCTTGAGATGGTGTTTTGCGATTTCAGAATCAGAATGCAAGGGTGTGGTCAAAATTAAACGCATTTTGTTTTGCACCAACACATAACTTACTCGGTCTTTAACTCCAGTTTCTGGTCCTGCGTAAGCCAAACTCTGAAAACCAAATGCAGTTTTGTAATAGTGGGCTGCTTGCTTTGCATTACCGACATACAATTCGATATAATCAGTGCCGTTTAAGGGTAGAAAATCTGTTTCTGAACTCATGATATTATCTTTTTAATATAAATTAATGTTTAATCAATATTAATAGAATTTATAACGCTCATCTTTTACATCAGCTGCTTTTTTTAGCGCTTCGAAAATTGAGTTGTAAGCTTGTTGTTTCTTTTGGTCGTATAAGATTTTCTTTCTTGAACTAAGGTCGCTAGGAACATCTGCTTTTGAACTTCCTTCAACCAATATTACATGCACACCATCGTTGCTTGTAATTGGTCTGCTCATTGTGTTTGGTTTCAATCCACAAACATAACCAACCAGTTTTAAGTCGTTACCAGCAAACTGCACATTGGTAGCGAAAAAGTTAATGTTGTAAAATGGTTGAACCATTGATTTTAAATTGGTAGCCAATTCATCAATTGTTTTAGATTTTTTCATTCCATCTTCAAATTGTTTGGTTAAAATTTCAGCTTTCTTTTCATCCATCACCAAACGGGTTACCTTTTCTCTAACATCTTCAACATCTGATGTGCCTTCTTTTTTTATCTTAGATAATTTTGCAACAATTAAAAGATCGCCAGCTGAAATCACTTCAGAATAATCACCCAATTCTCTTTTCTCATCAAAAGCCCATCTTACCACATCAATTGTACCAGGGATGCCTGTCATTGTGCGGTCACTTTCTTTAACATTATTTGCAATACTTTTCACCAAGTTGTTTTTCTTCACTTGTTTTTCAAACTCGTCTTTATTATCTCCAGAAAGTGCTGATCTGAAATTACTTGCTTTTTGGTAAGCCTCATCTTCTGTCGATTTGAGTGCTTCAATTGGTCTTCTAACTTCACCAATCTTAATCAATTCAGATGATTTTGGCTCTACCAATTTAATTAAAGACAATCCATACATTGATTTAACAACAGTTGACTGACCCATTCCTAGGGTTTTAACCGCTTTGTTAATTTCATCAACCTGAGTACCTTCTCTAACCCATCCAAGGTCTTGTGCGTATGTAACGTCACCAGTACTTGTTTTAGAATTAAAGAAATCAAGAGAGTTGGCACTTGAATTAGATTCTGCACCAAGTTTTTTGCCCATGGCGATTGCTTTTAATGTGTCTTCTTTTGTTGCGCCTTTAACGGCCAATTCAACTTTTATTGCATGGTAGTATGATACTGAATCAGATTTTTTGTCTAAGATCTTAAACAAGCTAAAACCACCATCGTAGTAAATTGGTCCGATTACACTGTCTTTAGGAGCAGAGAATAATTTTGATTCGTATGCTTTATCGTGTGAACCATGTGGTTGAAACAAATCAGAATAAGGCACTGTGCTGTTTAATTGCACATATACTGAATCAACCTCAGCATTTTTGAATTCATTGATTTCTGCAGCTAGTGCATTTCTGACTTCTAAAGTATCCGTTTTCGATGGAGAAACGTTAATTAGAATATATTCTAGGTCTCTAGAAGCTTTTTGTTTAAATTCTTCTTTGTGGCGGTTAATGTAATCTTTTAAGTCAGAATCTTCAATTTTGATTGATTTGTCTTCAATAGAAGCGTAGTTTAATGTTACAGTCTTTCCACTGAAGTTTATAGTTGATGAAAAATAATCATCTTCAGCATCCAAATTGGTTGCGTAAAGAGATTTAGCAAGCAATGAGTTGTATTTTCTACTTTGCACTTCCATGAACACTTGCTTTAGTATAAGCTCAAATTGAGCCATCATTTTCGGATCTTTCTTCGCCACCTGGTTTTTGAAGTTTATAACATTCGATGGAGAAAATTGACCGTCTCTGCTAAAATATTGTTTGATGGTTGAGTGCGCATCATCCGAATACAATAGTTTTCCAGATTCAGCCACAGATATGTCTATACCTAAAGCATCAAATTCTTTGTCAATAATTAGAGACTGAATAAATTGATTCCATGCATATGCAGATGCTTGCTCTTTGGTTTGATCAGTTTCACCTGTTCCATTTGAGTTTAATTGTGCCAATAATTCTTTGTATTTGGCATCAAACTCCAACACAGAAATACTTGTTCCTGCAATTTCACCCACGTTTTGAGCGCCGCCAAAACCAAATTTGCTTTTGCTGGAGAAGTAATCGCTTACAACAAAAAGTATAAGGGATACCAAAATGATCATTAAGACCCAAGTTGAATTTCTAAGTTTGTTTAATATGGACATATTAGATTTTTGAAAAATGAGTTGCAAAATAATGCTTTTAATACCTAAAAATCAAATAACAATTAAAAAAAGCCATATTTCATGGACATTTATTTTTAATAAAGGTTTCTTAAGCGAAGATTGCTGCGTTTTGTTTAAGGTTTCGAGACTAATAAGTTTCTTGATTTTTGTGTTTCTGAAATGATAAATTCAACAATTATATAATATAGATTTCATTGTTTCTTTTTGAAAATCATCCTTACCTTTGACGGCTCATGCACGACATCGAACCACACTACCATTGGTTGCATCTATACAATTCTGTAGAAGATGAGCGCTCCCCTTTTTACGAAACTATACACAGTGAATTTGAATACAGCAACAGCATCTACAACTATCTAATTCATCCGCAATGGGATCATTTTGGTTCGCCAACCCTTTACATCAAAGTTTTATTTGTTGATTACGAAGCAGGGTACTCAATAATTGAGCTAATTGGTGAATGGAATGATGTTATTCAAAATGATATCATGACTTTTAAACGTGAATTAATAGAATTGATGCAAGATGAAGGCATCGACAAATTTATTTTGATCGGTGATAATGTTCTTAATTTTCACGCATCAGATGACAGTTATTACGAGGAATGGTACAACGATATAGAGGACGGTTGGATTGCATTAGTGAATTTTAGAGACCATGTTCTAGATGAGTTTAAACAACACCGCATCGATTATTACCTCAATATTGGTGGAGAATTGGACAATCTCTTGTGGCGGAAATTTACGCCCTTACAAATGTTTAAAAAAGTTGATGGGATTATTCAACACCGCTTGACTTAATTCATTATTTTATTTTTGCGAATGACTTTCTATTCAATTAGTTAATGTAACATTCTCAAGTTTTTTATATAATATCACTGATAATCAGTAGAAAAATTGTCAATTTATTGTCATTTTTAATATTTGTTACAACATGTATTGACCAATCTCAACTATTTTTGCACCCACTACGCCTATGAGAAATATATACTTAAGAAATTTACTTTTTGGATCCGCTTTTGTTTTGGTGCTATGCAGCGCAGTAATGAATGCAGGGGGACCAAATCCATCTTTAACCAATGCTCCAAATGAAAACAATTGTACATCTTGCCATGGCGGTTCAATTGTGACCTCAGGGAATAGCAATTTAAACAGCATTCGTTTAAATTCTAACTTCACTGGAAATGGCTACATTCCAGATTCAACCTATACTATGGAGTTAACTTTCAAACAAACGGGTAGGGTGAAATTTGGTTTTCAAGTAACTTGCTTAGATAAGAACAACAGTCCTGCAGGGACCTTAACAAGCACAAATTCTAGAACCAGTAAATCAACCGGCACTGTGAGTGGGCAAACTAGAGAGTATATTCAACATACATCGACAGGTACAGCCAATGTAGGAACAGACAGCACAAGATGGGTTTTTACATGGAAAGCACCATCTGCTAATATCGGAAAGATTTCTTTTCATATGGTGGTAATGGCAACCAATAACAATGGAAACGACGATGCAGGTGATATTGTCTATGGAAAGTCTTTTCAAATAAATCCCTCAACGCTTTTGCCAGGTGCCAAAGCCAAAAGCAATGATACCATTACATGCACCAATTACAATGTTCAATTATTGGGTACGGGAACCAATTCACCAAGCTCTTATTCATGGAAAATGAACGGTGGATCCCCAACAACAAGTACGGCACAAAACCCAACCGTTTCTTATCTAACACCTGGTGTAAAGCAGGTAATCCTAACGGTAAAAAACAGCAAAGGAGTTAGTTTTCCTGACACATTAGATATATTGGTTAATGCATCACCAGCAGCTACCATATTGAATGGCTCTGCCACTACTATTTGCCAAGGTGATTCGTTGTTGCTAAGCGCTAATACTGGTGCGGGTTTGACCTACTTATGGGTTAACAACAATAAAGCAATTAGATCCATTTATGTGAAAGACAGTGCTTCATATACTGTAAAAGTAACCAATACGAGCAATCAATGTGCGAAGACTAGCGCCCCATTCAAACTCAATTGGTTTGGAAAACCAAGTATTTCACTTTCTAAGACCCTAAGCAAGGACACTGTTTGCGGGGCATATAATGAAACCTTTACCGCTAACGGAAATTTAATTGACAGTGTGCTTTGGTATGTTAATGGTGTATTGAGCAAAAGAACTAAAACCTTAACAACTGTATTTACGGGTACAAATAATATTGGTGTAACTGCAATTGCTAAAAGCGTCAATGGCTGCAGAAGTGCATTTTCTAATGTAGTTAAATTGGTTTCTATTGCTAAATTGTATCCTAGCAATTTTCAATCGAGCAAATCGACTTCCACAATCGGCCTAAGATGGAAAAAGAACAATGGTGTTATAGCGCATAAATACGCAATTAATGGTGGTTCTTTTGCAAATACTACAACAGATTCTTCCCTTAATTTAACTGGTCTTTTGCCCAATACCAGCTATACCATAACTATTAGAAGTCTGCAAGTTTCCCCTTGTCAATTCTCTGACACTAACTTTGTAATTAAAACTAACTTTTGTTCCAATTTAACTTATAATGTAAATTTAGATACGAGGGTTTGCAGAGGCAGTCAGCTCAATGCAGTGGTTACAAAATTGTATTCCGCCAAGTACAGCATTGCCTTTAACCAACAAGCCTACAGTAAAGATACAAGTTTTGTTTTTTCGCCAAACAAATCGGATAGTTTAACCATTTCAATTATAGACAGTTTAAGTCCAACTTGCCCAGCCATTGTTGAAAAATACGCTTACTCTGTAGATACCTTATTTGATAATTCTATAGTCCAAGCAAGTCAAGAGAAAAGTTGTTTAAATAAATACAATATGAGTATAATTTCTGGTTATAGCTCTTATGAATACTATAAAAATGGGGTGCTTCAAAACTCAGGTACAAGCAACACTTATTTATTTACAGGTTTAAGCACAGGAGATAAATTGTATGCAATTGGGAAAATTAATACGTGTTCAAAATCATACGGTCAACTTACCTTTACCTTAAACCCAGCGCCAGTTTGCAGCTACACCTATACCCGTGCATTTAAAAACTATACGTTCACTGCTGATGCCCAATCAAATGCAACTTATGTTTGGAAAGTTGGTCAAACGGTTATCGGTAATACAGCTAGCTTTACAAAAGACATGGCCATTTATGACAATTCGAACATTAGCCTTACTCTGTTAAGCAGCACAGCCAATAATTGTATTGACTCAAGTACCCAAAATATAACTGTTCCTAATTTCTCTTCAATAGAAAATATTGGCAATAAAGTTTTTAAAGTTTATCCTAATCCATTCAATGACAAATTGACTATTGAAAGCAATTTAAATGGATTTTCAGTAAAATTACTTGACCATTTAGGCAAAGTGGTTTTCGAACAAGATACAGATGAAAATTCATTAGCCATCTCAAGTTCTGAATTGGCCAATGGTGTTTACCACATCTTAATTCAGGACAGCAATGGTGTGATGAACAGCTTCACATTTGTGAAAGCGCAATAAAAAATTCTCTTACAGTATGAATGCAGAAATCCCGGGTCTGAAAAGGCTCGGTTTTTTTGCTTTTTTTAAGCAAGGAATTCCAACAAATTTACATTGTCGGCATAATCAGATAATCCAGGTTTTTGAGTTTGACCCAAAGCTACAGCTTGTTTAAGCTCAGGCATATCAGAGGCTATGCATTGCCATTGTTCAAGGTTTTGCTCAAGGTAAGTATGCACCTCGTCAATATGCTCGTAATAGTGGTAATTTAAAGTAGCGATAGGTGCATGTGGCGATTGTTTTTCTTGAAACAACATAAACCCATTGTCGTAGTGTTTATCGAGGTTCATCAATAAAATAGATTTATGGTACATGTAGTTGTTGTAGTACTTGTGGTGGTTCACATGGTCCATGTAAACGTCATACGCCTCATATAAAGGACGCAATTCGAAACCTTTTGGCAGTATTAAATGCGAAACATTTCTACAACCTAGTCCGTAATACGAATAGATATCGTCGGCCAAACGCACAAGTGCAGCTTCGTCTTCATTGCCATTTAAAACAGCAATTGAGGTTCTGTTTTTTCGTATAAGAGAAGGCACATCTTTGAAGTAATATTCAAAATATCTAGCCGAATTGTTGCTGCCAGTTGCAATTAAATATTGAATGCCCTTCAATTTGCCTTCGGTATTGATTCTATTTTTTAATTCAGGACAAAATTCAATTAATTTTTCTATGGCATAAGTCATTAACACTTCATCGCTGGATGATAGTTTTATCGAAACTTTAAGACCTTTTGCAATGCCAGCCAATAGGTCGTGTAAACCAACCAATGGAATGTTGCCCGCCATTATAATACCAAGGGTTTGCTCCCTCAATTCGCAGGTTTCATCCTTAAGCCAAAACTCAATTTTCTCTTTACTCAATGCATCTGCCCAGTTCTTAGCAGACAACTGAATAAAGGTTTGGGTAAACCAAGGATTCATGATTTGAGCTTTTTCTTTTGTTGCTTCTGGAACCTCAAGTAAGGCTTGACCTAATTGGTAAAAACTGTCGATAATATTTGATTTTTGCACGGGGTATATTGAGGTAACAAAATTAAACATAATCCGTTACATAATGGAAATGATTCTAAATTCTAAAAAAAATGTGTTTCTAAACAAAAAAAATGATAGGTTTGTACTAATGATTTCAAGATCCATTTTAGCTTTGTTTTTAATCAGTTTAAGTACTGTTTGTTTTGCACAAGAAGGTTTTAAATTTGGACCTCAAGTTGCTTTCATCACTTCTAGAACCCATGTTTTAGACAAGTTACCTGACAATTATAATTTCAGGTTTAAATCTGGATTCAAGCTTGGCTTTAGTGCACAATATGGTTTTACACCAAGGTTTGTTTTGGGAACTGGTTTGTCATACGTTAACAAAGGCTACCGTGTATTTAACGATACCAACAGCAAAGGCAATGTTTTGAAAAGCAACTTAAGCCACATCGAATTGCCTGTCAATATGATTTTTAAATTTAAAATGGGCGCATCATCTAGAATGCGTTTTTTATTAGGCGGCACCTTGAATTATCAACTAAAAACAGACCAAAAAATATTGGCAAACGAAGGCAACACTTTTGCCATCAAAGAAAGCAACCAACAGCAGCTTTATCCAATGGTAAATACAGGGGTAGAAATAGCCAGTGAAAACAAAGCTGGGAATGTTTTTGTATTCGGTGTGTACTATAGTCAGGCGTTTAGTGATCAAAGTGTTTTACATATTTCTGGATCCAAAACAGCAAGTTCAGAAATATTTGCATTGGGTTACAGAGGGTCTTATATTGGAATAGGACTATCTTATTTGTTTGATCTTAAAAACTTTAAAAAGGAAGAAGTTTTCTTTTATTGATTGTTTTATAGAAAGTTGAGACTTTCAAATGCATTTTTCCTGCCTTTTAAATGCTTGATATTTTTTTATTAATAGCATAATATTTATCATTTAAGTTTGTTACATTTGTATAAAAAATACAATCTAAGTAACTTACTTTTAAATTATGAAGGACAAATATGTTGATTTAATCAACCAAACTTTTGATTTTCCCGTTGATGAATTTAGTCTTAATGAAGACAAAGAGTTGACATTTCACGACATTCCTTTAATGGATTTGGTAGAGCAATACGGCACTCCGCTTAAGTTTACCTATTTACCAAGAATTTCAGAAAACATTAAAAAAGCCCGTACTTGGTTCAATGTTGCGATGGCTAAAGTTGATTACAAGGCCAAATATCACTACTGTTATTGCACCAAAAGTTCGCACTTTGCACACGTTTTAGAAGAGGTACTTCGCAATGAAGTACACCTAGAAACATCTTCCGCTTTTGATATTAACTTGATTTTATCGCTTTTTGAACAAGGTTTAATCAGCAAAGATAAATACATTGTCTGCAACGGATTCAAATTACAGCCATATGTTGACAATATTGCAATGATTATAAATGAAGGCTTTATTAATGTTATACCTGTAATAGACAACATGAGGGAAATCGATTTGTTGGCTCAAGCGGTCCAAGGTGATTTTAAAGTGGGTTTGCGTATTGCGGCAGAAGAAGAGCCTAAGTTTCCTTTTTATACCTCCAGATTGGGAATTGGATACAAAGACATTGTTCCTTTGTATAAAGAGAAGATTCAAAAGAACAAAAACATGAGCTTGAAGATGTTGCACTTCTTTATCAATACGGGTATTGAGGATGACGCTTACTATTGGAATGAATTGCACAAGTGTTTAAATGTGTATTGCGAATTGAAGAAAATGTGTCCTGAATTGGATAGTTTGAACATCGGAGGCGGTTTTCCAATTAAGAATTCATTGAAGTTCGATTTTGATTACGAATATATGGCATCTGAGATTGTTGCACAGGTAAAACAAGTATGCGACAGCAATGGAGTGCCAGAGCCAGATATTTTTACTGAGTTTGGATCCTTTACAGTTGGTGAAAGTGGGGGAGCTATCTTTAAAATTGAGTACCAAAAAGTACAAAACGATAGAGAAAAGTGGAACATGATAGACAGCAGTTTTATGACCACACTTCCAGATTCTTGGGCCATTAATAAGAAATTTATTATGTTCCCATTAAACAATTGGGAAAAGAATTATGAACGTGTTTTATTGGGTGGTATCACTTGTGATAGCGATGATTACTACAACAGTGAGCAACATGCCAATGCCATTTATTTGCCTGTTTTTGATGAAGCAGACCCACTTTATATCGGATATTTCCATTGCGGTGCTTACCAAGAAAGCATCGGTGGATTTGGTGGAATACAACACTGTTTAACACCTTCTCCAAAGCATATTATAATAACTGTAGATGAAAATGGCGATTACAATACCAAATTGTTTTCAAAAGAGCAAACCTACAAGAGTATGCTTAAAACATTAGGTTACTAGAATATATTACCCCATAAAAAAACCCGCTTAGAGCGGGTTTTTTTATGGGGTATAAAACCTTATGCTTGGCCAGTCATACCACCGAAATTAATGGGAAAACCATTGTTTCCACCATTTCCTTCAATGTCTACCTCGCCAAAGTTTGTTTCAAATTTTTGCATGTTATCCCCCAGAGCAAATAACAAACGCTTTGCATGTTGTGGGGTCATAATTATGCGGCTTTTAACTTTCCCTTTCGGAATTCCTGGTAAAATGCGCACAAAATCTATAATGAATTCAGCTTGGCTATGGGTTATGATCGCCAAATTGCTGTAGGTACCTTCAGCTACTTCTTCAGACAATTCAATGTCAATGGGTTGCTCGATGATTTCGTTTTTATTGCTCATGGTTAATTGATGTTCAAATATAAATCCTAATTTTGACAAATAAATCTTAATTCCAATTAAATTTGTAAAATCATTTAAATAAACATGAATAAATTATTCGCTTTAATTTTGGTACTTGCATTTGCTGCTTGCCAATCAAATTCCAAGACAAATACTTTCGGTGAGAAGTTCGAAACCAAAGGTTCAGTTGATTTCAAGTCGGCAATGGCTTCTTATGAAGCTGGTAAAGATTCTACCTATACCATAACAGGAACCATAGAAAACATTTGTCAAGGGGAAGGTTGTTGGTTGTCTTTCAAAAATGACTCAAGTGAATTTGTGGTTAATACCCATGAGAAATTCAAAATGCCAAAAGACAGCAAAGGTAAAAAAGCAACTGCCAAAGGACGTTTCACAAAAACTGAAGATGGTGAATTGGAATTTACCCCAACGGGTGTAATTATTGAATAAGTTTTATAGACTTTTCTTAAGAGAAAAAGTAAAAGTAGTGCCTTTTCCAATGGTACTGCTAACTTCAATGGTTTGGTTGTGCGCTTCTATGATGTGTTTTACAATCGATAAACCTAATCCACTACCTCCACTGTTTCTAGACCTGCTTTTATCTGTTCGATAAAAGCGTTCGAACAAGCGTGGTAAATGTTCTGCTTCAATTCCTTCACCGTTGTCTGTTACTTCAATTAAAATGTTTTGGTGAAGGTCGTATAATCCAATAGAGGTTATTCCTTTTTCTTTACCATAGGCAATGCTATTGCCTATTAAATTGTTTAATACTTGACGTATTCTATCCTTATCGGCTAGAACCTTATAGGGATGGTCGCAATCTTCTTTAAATTGCAAAATACATGAACGCTCTTTGGCTTGTTTTTGATAACTTTCAAATACTTCCTTGCACAATTCGGTGATATCGAATTCACTTACCCTTAATTTCATGGCATTGCTCTCCATTTTACTAATGTCTAGCAAATCGTTAACCAAGGTGTTCAATCTTTCTGCACTCGCAGCTGCTTTTTTCAAAAACAAGACTTTCACTTCTTCATCATCCATAGCACCATCCAAAAGAGTTTCTATATATCCTTGTATGTTGAATATGGGTGTTTTTAATTCATGAGACACATTGCCCAAGAATTCTTTACGGTATTGTTCCGTTGCTTTAAGTTGAGAAATCTCCAGTTTTTGATCGTTCGCCCATTCGATAACTTCTTCATTCACACGTTTGATGGGATCTAGATTGTACTCATCAATATAGCTCGTTTTCTTTAAACTGCTGGTCTTGAAATGGTGAATGGTTTTGTAAATTAATTTGATCTTTCGGTAAATGAAGGCCTCTAAACCAAATAAAATAATAATATAAGTAAGTGAGCCAAAGGTAAATAAGGCAATTAAGAATTGAAGAAAAGGTATTTGGAAATAGATTAGGAAACCTGTAAATATGGCACTTAACAACAAAGTTGTTAGCAATGTAATTCTTTCAGGAGTTGGGTTCTTTATCACACTTCAAATTTATAGCCTACGCCTTTAATTGTTTGTATAAAGTTATCATCTAGTTTTTCGCGTATTTTCCTAATGTGTACATCGATGGTTCTGTCAACCACCAATACATCGTCACCCCAAATAGATTCTAATATTTGTTCACGTGTAAATACTTTGCCTGGTTTGCTGGCCAATAAAGACAACAATTCAAATTCTTTCTTAGGAAACTGAAGAACCTTACCCAAATAGGTTACTGAAAAACTTTCTCTATCAATTTTCAAGTCTTGGAATTCCATTTTTTCATTCGCTGTGTTGTCAGCAATGTTGCGTCTTAAAATGGCTTTAAGTCTTGATATTAAAACCCTCGGCTTGATTGGTTTAATGATGTAATCGTCAGCGCCTGCTTCAAAACCAGCCAATTCACTAAATTCTTCACCTCTAGCGGTTAAAAATATTAACGGAATGTTCTTTAATTGTGGTATAGCTTTAATTTGTCTGCATGATTCAATGCCATCCATCTCTGGCATCATCACATCCATCAAAATGATGTCTGGTTTTATTTTAGTTGCAATGTTAATCGCCTCTTTACCATTCATTGCCGCAACCACCGTAAAGTTTTCCTTTTTTAAATTGTAACTAAGTAATTCTATAATGTCAATTTCATCATCAACAATCAGAATCTTGTAAGAAGTATGTGAACTCATATTAATTTGATGGTTCAAAATAAGAGATAATAACTGAACAAATAGTTAATTATAGATTAAATAATTATTATGGGAACAACTCTTCGAGTTTTTTTTCTAGGTCATCACCTCGCAAATTCTTAGCAATTATTTTACCTTCCTTATCAATTAATACCGTAAATGGAATACCAGAGACCTTGTATGTCTTTGCTGGTGCACAGGCCCAAAATTTTAAATCACTTACATGTTTCCATGTTAGACCTAGACTGCTAATCGAGCTTACCCAAGAAGCTCTGTCTTTGTCCAATGAAACACCATAAATTTCAAAACCTTTTGATTGAAATCTTGCATATAGGTTTTTTACATTTGGGAATTCTGCCCTGCATGGTCCGCACCAACTTGCCCAAAAATCAATTAATACAATTTTACCTCTTAAATCAGACAGCTTTAGTATACTTCCATCAACCTGTGGCAGCGAAATCTCTGGCGCCATTTCGCCAATCTCTAAAAGTTTGTTGTTGTCGTATATGGTCTTTAAGTCAGCGTAATAACTGCTTTTAATGTCCTTTGGTTCCATTCGGATTTTAAGTGCTTTGATTTTCTGAAAGTCTTGCTCTTCCATGAAATTAAACAATACAAAATACGACTCCAAAGGCGCGTGGAATTTTAACATTGAATCAATGCTGTTTCTAAACTCATCTTGCTTGCTTCCAAATAACATTTGTAACTCATACATCTTTGTGCCATCTGGTTCTTCCGCAATAGCCCTATCGAGTGCAGCCAGTTCATTGTTTGAGCGGGTGTACTGACGAATGAAGTTGTATAGGTTTTTTGACTTCTCAGACTTTAAACCTGAAACATCGTAGTTTAATCCACTAGGGGTTGGGTATATTTTTACATTTAATTTTGCACCGTTTTCCACCACCAATGGAACAGCCGATTGGGTGTTGTATTGTATGTATAAGATACTGGCTTCAGAAATTGGCTTTTTAAAGGTAAAATAGCCACTGTCGTTTGTCATTGTTGAATCGACCAATTCAAGTGCATTAACTCTAAATTTATTGAGAATCACCAAATGATTAGGATAACCTTCAATTTTTCCATTAATGGTGTATATTACCTTTCCAACAGGTGTTTTAGCTATCGGTTTGCTCGCAGTTTTTGTGCTGCTGCTCGCTTTGGGTGTTGCTTTGTTTTTTGAAGCTTTAGGTGGTTGTTGCGCTTGAACTATGAGCAAACCAGCAATAATAAATGCTGTGAAAGTCTTTTTAAACATATTGCAAATTTACTTTTTTTTTATTGATTGATCTTAACTATTTCTTCTTCAAGTAGACGAAATTTATTTGAATTTGGTTGTATCAGTAATCCATGAATTCCAGCTTTTTTAGCTGCTTCTATATCTCTAGTGGTATCGCCAATCATCAAACTTTTATTTTTGTCTATATTGTATTTTGATATTGCCTTTTCTAACATCAATGAATCTGGTTTGCGGCATAAGCACTTGCCAGAAATAGGGTGGTGGGGGCAATAATAAAAGTCATCTATTTCTGTGCCATTTTCAATACATGCATTTTGTAACTTTTGATGAAAGGAATTTAATTCTTCTGGTGAGTAAAGTTTTTTGCCAATACCCCCTTGGTTGGTAACCACTATGGCCAAAAAACCTAATGATTTTGCGAGTTTAATACAATCAACCGCATCAGGTAAAATTTCAAAATCATCTATTTGACAAACATAGTCTCCTATTTCTTTGTTCAATACACCATCTCTATCGAAAAAAATTGCCTTTTGCATCAAATCCTGTTTTTAAAGCTACGAAATAAGTACTATTTTGCACCGTTTTTATATAAATTTTATTGATTTGTCCACGAACATAGTTATAATCCCCACCTACAACGAGAAAGAGAACGTTGAAGCCATAATCAGAAAGGTTATGTCGCTGCCAATTTCTTTTGATATTTTAATTGTCGACGACAATTCACCCGATGGCACTGCAAATATTGTGAAACTATTGCAGACAGAATTTTCAAATCAAGTTCACCTTCTGCAAAGAATGGAGAAAAATGGACTGGGAACTGCTTATATCGCAGGATTTAAATGGTGTTTGGAACGCAATTATAAATTTATTTTTGAAATGGATGCTGACTTCTCTCACAATCCTGATGATTTAATAAAATTATTGGATGCTTGCGAAAACAAACACGCTGGTCTTGCCGTTGGTTCTAGGTATATAACAGGTGTTAATGTGGTAAATTGGCCAATGAGCCGCGTTATTATGAGCTATTATGCCAGTGTATATGTTAGGTTTATAACAGGTATGACCATTCGTGATGCCACTGCTGGATTTGTTTGCTATACCAGAGAAACATTGGAAAAAATCAATTTGGATAAGATTAAATTCAAAGGCTATGCCTTTCAAATTGAAATGAAATTTAAAGCTTGGTTACAAAAGGTAAACATTACAGAAGTGCCAATTATCTTCACAGACAGAACCCTTGGAACGTCTAAAATGAGTAAGAAGATTTTTAGAGAAGCATTTTTTGGTGTTATCGAGCTGAAAATAAACAGTTGGTTTAATAAAAAATGACACACAACGAGCAAATAGCCGCATTAAGAAAAGATTACAGACATTCTGAATTGTTGGAATCTGATGTGGATGCAGATCCTATCATGTTTTTTCATAAATGGTTTAAACAAGCCATTGAAGCTGAAATAACGGAACCTAATGCCATGTGCTTGTCAACCATAGCAGACGGAAAACCAGAAAGTAGAATTGTTCTCTTAAAAGGGATTGAGCACCATGGTTTTGTTTTTTACACCAACTACAATAGCCATAAAGGCCAGCAAATTGAACAAAACCCAAATGTGCATTTAAATTTCGCATGGTTTGAATTGGAAAGGCAAATAAGAATTAAGGGCACGGCACATAAGATTAGCGAGGCGGAAAGTGATTTGTATTTTGCGTCTAGACCTTTTGAAAGCAAAGTAGGTGCCATTGTTAGTGCCCAAAGTGAAATAGTTGAATCAAGAAAAGCATTAGAAGATGCGATGTCTGAGGCATTAAATAAATATGATGGTATCCATCCATCTAGACCGCAGCATTGGGGTGGTTATGTGGTAATTCCTGAAGCCATTGAGTTTTGGCAGGGTAGAACGGGTCGTTTGCACGACAGACTTTTATACACCAAAGAAAGCCAAACTTGGAAAATCAATAGATTGTGTCCTTAAAGAACAAGAATTAAATTTCGTGCCCCATTTTTTCACGCTTGGTATTCAAATACTCAGCGTTGTGTGCATTTGGAGAGGTAATGACAGGAATATTTTCTATTATTTCCAAACCGTATCCAATCAGTCCTGTGCGCTTTTTCGGGTTGTTGCTAATGAGTTTCATTTTTGACACACCTAAGTCGCGCAAAATCTGAGCACCGATGCCGTAGTCGCGTTCATCCATTTTAAAACCAAGTTCAATATTCGCATCCACTGTATCCATGCCTTGTTCTTGTAATTTATACGCTTTAAGTTTGTTCAACAAGCCAATTCCACGGCCTTCTTGGTTCATATACAACACCACACCTTTGCCTGTTTCTTGAATCAGTTTCATCGATTGGTGCAATTGTTCACCACAATCGCAACGGCAACTGCCAAAAATATCACCAGTCATGCAACTGCTATGAACGCGCACCAATATTGGTTCGTCTTTTTCCCATTCCCCTTTTTTAATCACCAAGTGCTGCGTACCATCACTAATTTGTGAGTATGCAATCATTTCAAAATCGCCAAATGAAGTTGGCATGTTCACAGTGATTTCACGTTTTACATGGCTTTCATTTTTAATGCGGTATTTGATTAAATCTTCAATTGAAACAATTTTCAAATCGAATTTTTTAGCAATTTCAATCAATTCTGGTAGGCGTGCCATTTCCCCATCTTCTTTTAATATTTCGACAATACAACCTGCAGGTTCAAATCCTGCCAAGCGCGCAAAATCAATGGCTGCCTCGGTGTGACCGGCTCTTTTTAATACCCCTTCTTTCTGTGCTTTCAAAGGGAAAATGTGGCCTGGTCTTGCCAAATCAGTAGATACCGTTTCTGCATGCACCAAGGCTTGTATGGTCTTGCTTCTGTCTGATGCAGAAATACCCGTTGTGGTGCCATGTCCTTTCAAGTCAACCGACACGGTAAAGGGCGTTTCATGCACAGAATCGTTGCTGCTTACCATCATGTCTAAACCAAGTTCAAGACAACGTTCAGGCAATAATGGAACGCAGATAAGTCCCCTGCCTTCTCTAGCCATGAAATTGATCATCTCTGGTGTCACATTCGCGGCAGCAGTTAAAAAATCACCTTCATTTTCACGGTCTTCATCATCAACAACAATAATTACTTTGCCGTTTTTTATATCTTCTATTGCAGATTCTATGGTGTTTAATTGATATGGGTTTGACATCACTCAGATTTTGCTGCGAAATTAAGCAAAACCGTAAACTTATCTTATATCTTCTTAAACAAGATGGATAGATTATTTTTATAATTTTCGATGGGTATTATTTTCCCTTTTTTTAAGGTATTTTCATGATTTAATGATTGATTGTTTTTGATAATAATGTTTTCAAGTTCATGGAAACAATCATCTGAAAATCCGTTTTGACGGTGAAGGATTTTTCCGCTTTTTTCCATCACTAAAAAACTAGGAAATGTATTGATGTGGTAAAACAAAGCTGTGCGTTTTTCGTCGTGGTTCATTTCAAAATGCAATGCCATGGTTTTTTGATATTGAAAAATATCTTCTTGGCTATTGAATGGGTTGAGACAAACAATTCTTAATGGCAATCCAGCCGTTGTTAATTCTAGCTTTTTCAAAGATTCAAATGTTTTAGAATTGTGTCT
Organism: Bacteroidia bacterium; assembly: GCA_044357345.1. GTDB lineage: Bacteria > Bacteroidota > Bacteroidia > NS11-12g > UBA955 > JABMMZ01. Next base: position 649 of record JBIKPR010000014.1, on the reverse strand, counting down.
GTTGCTGATGAACCAGTACACAAGTAAAATGAGTTCATTTTTGCTTTGGGGGTTGTTTTGTTCAGGGTTTAGGAATTTAATGTTCATAATTGTAAGTGGTAAATTGTAATAAAATAATGGGGACACGGCACAAAACACATTACAAATGTTGCATTGAAACATCCTTCGAAGTAGCCTTAGCAAAATTGCCAAGGCATACTTCTAGAATGAGTCGTTTATCTTTTTTTGGAAACCAGCGCTTAATTCCAAGACGAGAAGGGGAATGAAAAAATCAAACAAAAATTTAGAAAATCACCAAGAAACAAGCATTCTCCATTCCGCCTTCAAGCAAGGAATTATGCATAGTTTTAGTTTTTTATTTGATTCGCAAGGCAGCTACAATTTATTGAATCATTGAGCATGGCCTTTAAATGTTGATTCGACCAGTTGCTTAAGGTCGATATAATTAGAGTTTGAGTAAAATCGCCTTCTTGGATGTCATCAACATCTATTATGCCTTCTAATATTGAGCTTGGTTTATGCTTTAGATTTTGTTGTTTTTCGCCCTTAAATTCCAAGATCCTGCACTTGGGATTTGTTAGAATTTGTGTGTCTGTTAATTTCATAATTTTAGTGTGTTATAGTTTCTATTCACAAATTTGGAAATTTA
>JBIKPR010000064.1:0-14414 GCA_044357345.1 Bacteroidia bacterium | reverse complement strand
TGGTGTCTTTGCTGTTGTATTGTAAATGCCAATTTTTAGCGTGCGATTGGGCCGACAATTGTAAGCAAGCTGTTAGGGTTAACAGCAGGAAAGTTTTATTCATGAAAGGTAATAAGAATCGAGTGGGATTTATTGTATGCTAATTTGGAAAGGCAAGCGCATTTGGAATCCTTGCACCGACAATCCAGCTTGCAGCGATTTGTAATAGGTGTAGAAAATGCCTAAGTCAGACGCCATTTTTTTATCCATCATACTTGAAGACGTGTTTTGGAAAAATTGGGTAAATGGATCTTCAATTTTAGGGTATTCAGCAATGCTGTAAGTTTTTATTTTCGCCATATAGGCTGCAATTTTTATGGCTTCGTTGATGCCACCATAAGAATCAATCAATTTATGTTTTAAAGCTTGTTTGGCTGTCCACACGTGGCCTTGAGCAACGGCTTCAACTGAAGCACTGTCTAAGTTTCTGCCTTTTTCAACCACATTGGTAAAGTCTTCGTAAATGCGGTTAACCATGTTTTGAAGGTACATACGGTCAACTTCAGTAAGTGCTTGGTCAACGCGACCGAAATCAGAATACTGACCGGTTTTAACGGTTTCAAAACTCAAGCCCATTTTGTTCACCAATAGTTCGTGCATGTTGGGGAACAAACCGAACACACCGATAGAACCGGTAATGGTGTTTGGCAATGCGATAATTGAATCGGCAAAAGCACTGATATAATAACCACCACTTGCAGCCACATCGCTCATGGAAACTACCACTGGTTTGATGCCTTTGCACAATGCAATTTCACGGGCAATGACATCGCTGGCCATTGAACTTCCACCTGGAGAGTTCACACGTAAAACAATTGCTTTTACATGTTTGTCTTCTCTTGCTTTTGCAATGGCTTTTGCCATGGTGATTGAGCCAATGGAGTTTTGATTCCCTTCGCCATCCATAATTTCACCCACTGCGTAAACCACGGCTATTTTATCTTTGCTGTCGTCGGCGTCTTGGTCTTGTTTTGAGTAAACGCCCGCTTTAACAATGTTTAATTCATCTTTGACTTTAACCTTGATGCGTTTTTTCATGCTGTTCAAAATATCGTCGTTGTAGGCGATACGGTCAATCAATCCGAAACTCACGGCTTGCGCTGGTGTTTGTATGCTGAAATCGTTAAATGCTTTGCTGATAACTGCGGTGTCTATGTGTCTGCTTTCTCCTATACTTGTGAGTAAGGTAGAATATAAATCGTTGAGGTATTCGGTAATTTGGCTGCGGTTTTCAGGACTTAATTCAGTGCGGGTGAACGCTTCGATGGCACCTTTGTAAGCACCTACTTTTACGAATTGCATTTCAACTCCAATTTTTTCAAGCGCACCTTTAAAGAACATCACATTGGCGGTAAGACCATTGAACAATACGCTGCCTGATTTTTCTAAAAAGATTGAATCAGCAACACTGGCTAGGTAGTAATTTTTCTCATCGTAGTAAGGCGCCATGGTATAAACAAATTTGCCTGACTTTTTAAAATCGGCCAAGGCATTTCTGATTTCAAGTATGCTGGCGTAACCAGTTCCGTTTACATTTGTTTTTAAGTAAATGCCTTTGATTTTAGAATCACCTTTTGCGTTTTTAATTAAATCAAGAATTTTATCTAGACCTAAGAATTGAATTTCTCCATCGGGCTTGAACAGGCTCATCAGATCGGCATCTGTTCTTTCAGGAACATCGTAATCTACACGCAACTCTAATATTGAATTGTCTTTAACACTTACTGTTTTTTTACTGCTGGAGCTAATAAGTCCCATAACGGTAAAGAACAAAAGCACCCCAAGAAATAGGAAGGTGATAAAGAGACCAACAATGGTTGCAAATGTGTATTTTAAAAATTCTTTCATGACTGATTACGCTGATGAACCTGCAAAATAAAGCCCTATGGCAGAGTTATTCTTCCAATTTCGATAAACGTCAAAATAAGGGGATGAAAGCGTGTAACATATAAATATTACGAACTTAATTTGATTCAAAAGCTTTAAATTTGTTAAAAAAATAATTATGAAAGCTCTTTTTTTATTTCTGTTTTTTGCTGCGTTTTATGTTGTAGAGGCTCAGTCGTTTTTTGATAGTTCCAATACATACTTGTGTATAGGGAAGGGGATGGGTAGGTCATATTCCCATCATAAATATAGAATGGTATTGGATTCTGTGGTTTCTGATACAGAATACTATAAAATGGAAGACGACCTGTATGGTGTAAAGTCTGCGAATAATTACAGTTTTAAAACCATTAAAGGCAAAGTTTTTCACCAATATAAAGGCAGCAATAGAGGGGAGATGTTGTTGTATGATTTTAATTTGAAAGAAGGTGACACCACCCGTGTTGGCGGCATGGGTGCTAGTTTGGTGTTTCCGAATTCTCTTTTAACGGTTGACAGCATTAGGCAAGTTCAATTTGCTGGTAAAATGCGCAAGGGTATGTATGTTCATGTTGCAAATATGAATTTACATTTCTTATGGATAGAAAATATTGGCAGTTTTGAGAACGGTGTTTTGTATACCAATAATGTTGAAATGGAAACCTATAATGAATTGGTTAACTTATGCCATGAAGACAGTCTTTGGTATTGGAAAGACCATGAAGTAATTAAATCTGGTGCCAATACCTGTAACCCCGTTTTTTATGGCTCATCGATACAGGGCTCAGAATTCCATGGGTATAAAATGTTACCGAATCCATTTAAAGACGAGGTTCATTTTTTAGATTGGGATGGTCATGTAGTAGACCTAAAGATTTATGATGTCAATGGACGCGTGGTTTTCGATGCCATTGTAGATACTGACTTGGGACTTGACTTAAGCAAATTGGCCAAAGGTTTTTATTGTGTGAAAATGTCGAATGGACAGAAGTTTAGTGCCCAAATTTTGGTGAAAGAATAGGTCAAATTCTGGCTTTGTTTTAAATGATGATAAATTGTGGCTACATTCTTCAAAAATCAAATGTATTTTTGTAGCGATGTTATTGAATGAACTCACAGCCATAAGTCCTGTAGACGGTCGTTACCGCTCGAAAACTGAAAGTTTAGCCAAATATTTCTCCGAATTCGGATTGATTAAATACCGTGTTCAAGTTGAAGTTGAATATTTGATTTATTTAAATTCTATAGGTCTGAAAGGATTTGATACCGCATTTACGCCTGAACAAATTGCCGGTTTACGCGCCGTGTATCAAAACTTCACAGAAGCCATGGCATTGACCATTAAGGAGACTGAGAAAACCACCAACCATGACGTAAAGGCGGTTGAGTATTTCTTAAAAGCTGAGTTGGACAAATTGAATTTGAGCCACGAAAAAGAATGGGTGCATTTCGGTTTGACCTCACAAGACATCAACAACACCGCCATTCCTTTAAGTTTAAAAGAAGCTTTACTTGATGTAATCTTGCCGAGTTTGCAAAACATCATTGCTGTTTTGGATAAAATGGCAACGGCTTACAACGAGGTGCCTATGTTGGCCAGAACCCATGGACAGGCTGCCAGTCCCACGAAATTAGGCAAAGAAATTATGGTCTTTGTTTCCCGTTTGAAAGTTCAATACGAGCAATTAATGATGATACCTTTTTCTGCAAAATTTGGTGGCGCAACAGGTAACTTCAATGCACATTACATCGCTTTCCCAGATAAGAATTGGCAAGACTTCGGAAATGGATTTGTTGAGAATATTTTAAAACTTAACAGAAGTTATCCAACCACACAAATTGAACACTACGATAACTTAGCGGCAATGTTTGATGTGTTCAAGCGTATAGATACCATATTAATTGATTTGAGCCGTGACATTTGGCAGTACATATCGATGGATTATTTCAAACAGAAGTTAAAGGCTGGAGAAATTGGAAGTAGTGCCATGCCACATAAAGTCAACCCAATTGACTTTGAAAATGCAGAGGGTAATTTAGGTATAGCGAATGCCATTTTTGAACATCTGTCTGCGAAGTTGCCAATATCAAGATTGCAAAGAGACTTAACCGACTCTACTGTTTTGCGCAATATTGGTGTACCGTTTTCACATTGTTTGATTGCGTTTTCTAGTTTAGAAAAAGGCTTGGGCAAATTGATCTTAAACCAAGATGCGATTGCCCGCGATTTGGACAACAATTGGGCGGTGGTTGCTGAGGCCATACAAACCATATTAAGAAGCATAGGTTATCCTAATCCTTATGAAGCATTGAAAGATTTAACTCGCACCAATTCACATATAGGTGAGGCGGAGATAAAAACATTTGTGGAGCAATTGAATGTGCCGGAAGATGTTAAGTCGCGTTTGAGATTGATCAGTCCATCGACTTATACGGGGGAGTAAGTGAATTAAATACGCTTATTTAATTCATAGTTTGTGCTTCTGCCTCCTGCATTCTCTTTTACTAATATGTCTTTTGAAATTAGATCGTTAATATCTCTGATTGCAGTGTCTTTAGAGCATTTTGCGATTTTCGCCCATTTTGAGGAGCTAAGTTTGCCATCAAAGCCATCTAATAATTTGTTTATGATTTTTTTCTGTCTGTCATTAATTATCGTTTTGGCGTTTTTGTTCCAAAATTGAGACTTAAATAGAACGTCCTCAAGTATGCTGTTGCTGGCTTTAAGTGAATTGATAAGACAATTTAGAAACCACTTGATCCAGTTAGTAATGTCTAAGTCGCCACCTTGTATTTTTTCTAATGTTGCATAATACGCTTTACGTTCTATTCGTATTTGAGAAGACATACTGTAAAATCTTTGAGGACTATTGTCAGATAGAGCTAATAGCATATCGGTTAATGCCCTGGCTATCCTGCCGTTTCCATCTTCGAAAGGGTGTATGCTAACAAACCAAAGGTGCGCCACAGCTGCTTTTAAAACAAGATCAATTTCGTTCTTTTTATTAAACCACTTAATAAAAACACGCATTTCCTTTTTTAGTTGAGAGGAGTCAGGAGCTTGGAAATGCACTTTCTCTTTACCCAAAGGTCCTGAAATTACTTGCATTGGTCCTGTTGAGTCAGTTCTCCAATCGCCAACTTTGATTTTATACATTCCACTGCGACCACTTGGAAATAGAGCCGCATGCCAATTAAAGAGTCTTTCATCTGTTAGTGTTTTGTTGAAATTTTGTGTTGCATCAAGCATCATTTCAACTAAACCATCGGTGTTTCGGTTGGATTCAATTGAATTGCTTATTTCGATGCCAAGTTTCCTTGCAATTGAGGACCTTACTTCATTATGATTTAAAAATTCACCTTCAATTTCTGACGATTTTATAACATCTAAAGTAAGCGTTTCTAATACAGCCTCGTTTTTTAATTCAAAGCCAAGAGTGCTCATTTTGCCTAGTAGTTTTCCTTGTAGGTTTCTGGCTTCACAAAGTGAATTTATAATTGCATTGTTGTTCCAGTGGAATTCTGGCCAATGTTTATGTTGGTGTATATAAGGCATTATTCGTTGCGAATTATGCTACGAATATACTAAATATTTTTGGTTTTTGTTGTTAATCGTTGCAAATTATGCAACGATTAGGTGGTTTATTCGTTGCATAATAGAAGATGAATCATTTCGATTTTCTAAGAAATCCGAAATACGCGCTTAATAGAAACAGTGTAAAATGAAGGAAGCTACGGAAGAAAAGAAAATCGTGGCTCATGTTTTTACCTAGGAAAGGCAAGTTGATTTTTTAATATGCAAAATAACAACTCGCTCCTGCTGTAACAAAGAAAGCACCTGACAAGAATTTTAAGATTTCTTTGAATGTGTTTTTGTTAATGGTTTATCTTATTTTATTTAAAACCAATTTCATCATCAAGTCAATTTGGTCTTCTGGCCCAAATTTAAAGATGTGTTGGTCGAAAACCACAAAGCCATTTTTCTTGTAGAAATTAATGGCGCGTTTGTTTTCTTCCCAAACCCCCAACCACAAATAAGAAATGTTTTCTTCAATGGCTCTTTGCAAGGCTTTGTCGAATAATGTTTGCCCAAAGTCATGCCCATGGTAACCGTTAAGAATATAGATGCGTTCAATTTCCATAGACGTGGGGTCTTTAAGCTCTGTTTGCGCTTGGGCAAAATTAATCTTCAAGTACGCAATTGGGTTTTCATCCAGTTGGATAAAATAGAATTCTGAACCAGGGGTGTTTAACTCTTTTTTTAATTTGTCCATTGAGAAGTTTTCTTCCAAATACAAACGTATGTTTTCCTCATCGTTAAAATCTGCAAATGTTTCGTAAAAGCTCTGCTTTCCTATGTTTTGCAGAGTTTCTAAGTCAAGCTCAGTGATTCTTGTAAGGTTGAAGTTTTGCATTATTGGTTTAGTTTTTTAAGCAAAATTCATCCGGACTCAAAACCGGGATTTCCGAAAAGCTAAAATCCTTAGTGTTTCTGGTGATAATGCAATCTATTTTCGAAACGGATGCAGCACAAAATATTTGTAAAGCATCTTCGAAATCCTTGTGCCTAGAGTGCAGTCCTTGATTTAGGATGGCCTCGTCAATTGGAATGGTTTTGACATATTCAAGGAGGTTTATTAAAGTTTTACGTATCGTTTTTTCGTCGATATATTTCTTTAACAAATAGTGGGTCGTCGCAATAGAGTGTGATGAGGTATATAAAATTAGTTTTTTATCCTCTGCTTTTTTGAAGATTTCTAGCGCAAATTTACTGAAAGGCTTTCGGTCTGCGATTAAGTCAATAATGATATTGGTATCAATAAAGACTTTTTTCATAAGTGCTTCTTGCTTAAATATTCAGACAACTCTTTTTTCTCATCAAAGTTTTTTGGCAGTTTAACCACACCATGTAGCTTTTTTAATTTCGGTGAAATTTTTTCCTCCGAATCATTTTCTGTTAAGGTGTCTAGGTATTTTTCAATTAGCTCCGACAAACTTCTACCAGTCTTTTTAGCATAAGACTTGGCACGTACGATTACATCTTTTTCAACTGTAAGAGTGAGTTTCGTTGTCATATACGTATATTGTATACAAATATACGTATAGGGAAATTAAAATGAAAATATTTTTAAAACTGCAGAATTAAATTTAGGTATTCTATGCTTTTTTGCAATTTGTAAAAAGGCAATTCCTTCATTTTTTCTTTTACTTCTTCTTCATCAAGTCCTTTGAAAATTAAGACAGCACCGTTGCGGGTTTGTCTTAAAAACAAATGTTCTAAAATACCTTCTTCTTTCCATTTAGCAACCACCTCTTGTTCGTCCTTTAATATCTCCGGGAAATTGCTAGGGATATTCTCCATGTCTAGCGTTAGGATGGCTTGTACTCTGTTCATTGTATTGATGGATATGTTTTTTAAATGGGAGATTGATGAAAGTTTTGCTTTGTTTTATTGATATCTCTCAAACGAGGTATGAAGAATAGATTTCGCATCGGAATTGATGCTTTGGTTGTCGAATGCGCCGATGAGGGTATCGAAATTTACATTTAGCATTGACTGGTTAATCCTTTTTATTTCCGATATTTTTACTGGAATGAAATTGGGATAACTGTACATGACAGAAATGTGTTTTTTGTTTGGTGAAATGTAGAAAGTATCGCCACAAAGAATTGTACCTTCCTTTGAAAGAAAAGGGACTAAAAATATGCTACTTCCGGGGAAATGACCGCCAATAAGTTTTATTTTCATATTGTTCCAAAGTTCTTTTTCGTCACCGCTCCAGAGTTGAATATGCTCACCTTTGGTATAAATAAATTCTTCATCGTTTTTATGAATGTAAATGGGGCAATTAAATATGTCGGCCCAATCATTCATAGAAGAGTAGTAATGAGGATGGGAAATAGCGATGGCTTTCAACCCGCCTTTGGATTTTATAAATTCAATTGTCGATTGATTCAGCAAAGAAATGCAGTCCCATAAAATATTGCCGTTGGGAGTAATAATTAAATACGCCCTTTGTCCAATAGCAAATTTTGGCAAAGTTTTTATTTCATAAAAATTTTCGCTAATTTCTTTTATTACGTTGCTGTAATTATTTTGAAGATCCTCTGGTTTGGTCCACGCTTGGCCCTTTGCTGGTAGATATTGTCTGTCGTTGCTGCAAACAATGCAATCTTGTGACGTATGGATACTTGATGTGAATTTTGTGCCGCAAGTTGAACAAAAAAGTATATTAAGGTTTTTAGTATTTGTTTCTTGCTTTATATCCTTGCCTAATGCCATGAAAGCACTCGGGGCAAAAAATGCAGATAATGCAGATGTTTTAATGAATTCAGATCTTTTCATAGGCGCAATTTATTGGTTTATTTGCGAAAATTGTTAACCTGTTTTAATTGGTTTAAGAAAATTTGAATTTGATGATCAAGCCAACTCTTCTGAATACTCTTTAATGGCATTCAATTCGAGTTTCTTTAAAATGTTTTCTTTTTCAATATCATAATCGTCTTGAAGTCCCAACCAAAATTTCGCTGAATTTCCAAAGTACTTTGATAGTCTAAGCGCTGTATCTGCCGTAATACGTCTTCTGCCTTTGATAATGGCCGATATACGGGTTTGCGGTATGCCTATATCTTTAGATAATTTATAAGCACTGATTTCTAAAGGTGCTAAAAATTCTTCATTAAGAATTTCTCCAGGATGTATGTTTCTTAATCTTTTCATGTGTTTAATGATAATCTATTATTTCTACTTTTTTAGCATGACCATTGTCCCATTTGAAAATTATTCTCCATTGGTTATTTATTCTAATTATAAAAATAATCTTTCCATGATTCATAATAAATGGCATCATTTAATTTGGGGACATGGTCAGAACCATCTAAAAATACTCTTTGTTCAGCGCCTTCACTTATATATTGCGAGAAGTCAATATTGTTTATCCAAAGATTGTTATCAGAAATGAATTTTTCTAAGTTCTTTGTTTCTTGTTCTCTGATTTGCTTTGAATCTTCAGCTTTTGGGCTTGATTCCGAGCCATCGTTAAGGTAACTGGCGATTGTTTGGATAATTGTTCCAAACCTAACTTGATTCTTTCCTGAAATGATATTGTGTAGTTCATTTTTTAAATCGCTTTGCACTGTTACAAATATAAGTAAAATTTAAAATTTAGTCAAATATGCTTAAATCAGGACACTAACAAGTATCTCCATCTCTGTCTCAAGACTTTCTTTCTTCCGTATTTCTGCTTTAATGGGGAGTAAATAAGTCATGCGTTTAGAATCAAACCAAATGGCGGTATCCCATTGGCTGTTTCCGATTTTTGCCACAACTTTTAATCTTCCCCAGCCTTCTTCTTCATCTTTTAAATTGTCTCTAATTTCTTTCGACATATCTAGAGGAAGTGATACAAAATGCCAAGCCCCTTTTCCGGAATAGATCCAGATTTTAGCGGTGAATTCGAATTTTATTTTCGTGCTCATCTTGCTAATTCCTGTTTCTTGGTTTGTTTTTTTGACATTTATAACTGTAAACTTCGCTTTCTATTCTTGAGCTAATTTCTTTTCGAATTCTTGAGCTAATTTCTTTTCAAATTTATTGTGTATGAAAAGCATTAAAAGTCCAAATAAAATTGCAGAAACAATCAATACAGTATTAATTATACCACTAACAGAAAAAGACAATCGAATTAATATCGTTGAAATAATAAACCCTGAATTTCGAATAACTTTATGGAACTCATCTGTATGAAAAAAAGAAAACAACAACAATATTACATCAGCAATAATCAGGATATTGAAAAATTGCTCAAAGAAGATATTATTGATGTTCTTAAAAGAAATAGCTTGGTTTTCAAGTGGCTGAAAGATGCCAATACTCCAGGTTAAAAATGAATATATTGCAATAATTAGCAGTATAGGAACTAAGGCTGTCGCTATCCATTTTTTTGCATTGATGAATTTAGAAATGCTTGAAGGTTGTTTTTTGTTGTTTTCAATGTTTCTATAGACTTTTGTTCGTTGAACATGGAATAGATAAATTAAATAGAACAATAAGACGGATGCCAACAAATCATAAGTAAACTGCAAATCATTTTTAATGCTAAACCAATTAGACGATAGAGACAAATCAGAAAGGTCTTTGAACAATCGTCTAATAATGATGAGGGCAATGATTTCATACTGCTTTGATATATAGGTAGAAGTTGATTGAGGTAAGTAATAAATTAAAAGATACACTTCATAAACCAATATGAAGGAAAAAGGGGTATAGATTGCAGCTATTGGGTTTTTTAATAAGTTTGATGGTTCATTGATGCTGATAATATTAAAATGTATCAACCCAATAATCAATAAGTGAATAATGAAACTCACTAGAGCAATCCATAAGATAACACGCTCACTTCTTTCTTTTGTTTTTTTTGAAAGAAGTTTTTGATAAAGTTTTTCCAAGTAAATAGATAAGCCCATATTAAATTTTTTAATTAAAATATCCTATTGTGTGTATTTAAAGTTCGATTCTCTTTTAAAGTTTCGATGAATCGCCAAAGCGACTTCCATCAGCCATTTTTTGATTACAATAGTAAGTAAATTTCCTTAAGTTTATTCGAATCCTATGGTCGATTTCGATAAGCCTCTAATTATGAGCACGACTTTGTTTTCTTTTAGACAGCTTTAATAAAATTATTTAGATAAAATTCATATAATTTTTTCTACAAAGTTCTCTTGTCGGGAACTTGGGTTTTGTATTACTCTCAAAAGTGGTGAGCGTTTTGTAGCGCCGAGTATTTTTGGTTCAAAAAGGCTTGCTTGTCTATGCCAATTTTCAAAATAAGCGCAACAATAATGAAACAGATAATTGCAATTGTTTTTTTGAGTTTTTTGTGCATTAGTTAAATTGCTTTTTTTAAGTCTCGGTCTAATAATTTCAATTCAAGATTATTCCTAATCCATTAAATTTTTAGCACACCCACCACGTGTAATATTGCCTTCTTGTAAGACCACATCGGTATGCAGAAATTCGGCAGCGGCTCTCGATTCTTTTACCTTTAAGGCACTGCGGGTAATCATGTCTTTTTCAAAATCCGTTAATACCTGTGTCCTTAATCCTAATTCGCGCCATTTCTCTAGCGATTTGCAATTGATGTAAATGCTTCTTGCCAATGCCAAAGCATCTAACAAGGCTTGATTGGCCCCTTGTCCTTTAAATGGACTCATGGGATGGGCGGCATCGCCAATCAAAGTTATAGGACCGGTATCTTTCATCCATTCTGCTTGCAACAATTCTCTGTCGTAAACCGGATAACCCGAAATATTGGCTTCAGGTGTTGCAGCTAAAATACTTGGGATAGGCTCATGCCATTGTATTCTTCTACAGGCTTCTTCTTTTAACGCAGAAGCACCCTTAGCACTTAAGGCTTTGGCCTCATCTTCGTTCATGGGAAAACTTAATTGCCACATCACGGAGTTGGCATCATAAGGCATCATGTATATGCGTTCGTGGCCATTGGCAGTTTGAAACACCGTGGCTGAATCGAGCAGATTGCTTTGGATATCTTGTAAGGCGCTTAGTTTGCAAATGCCTAAAATAACAATACAATTTAGATATAAAAGTGGAGTCTCTTCGTCGCCAATAATCATCTTCCGCACAGCGCTTCGAATGCCATCAGCTCCTACCAGCAAATCTGCAGTTACGTGTTTTGTGGTTTCGTTTACCACAAAACTCAATTCCACTTTGTTTGACTCAGTGGTTTTTATTTCGCTCAGTTGATGCCCCCAGTGTACTTTGGTATGCCCACCAAGTTGATTAAGCAAAGCCAAACGCAATTCTTGACGTGCAATGTGAATGTTGTGTATGTTGTTTTTTCTTGCTGCAACATTGGGATTGTTTTCCATCCATTTGCGCATGCCCCATTCGCCGACCACTTTTCCTTCAGGATTGTGCACCACATGTTTGGTGGAAACCACGCCTTTGTTTAAGTTCAAAATGCCTAAACCAGACATGGCTTTACTGGCTTGTTGTAGGGTTAATCCATAACCTTGAGAGCGTGCGTCAAAACTGTCGTCGCGTTCATATAAAGTAAAGGGAATGCCGCGGTGCAAACAAGCCACGGCAAGTGCAACACCAGCAATACCAGCGCCAATGATGGCTACATGTGGGTAATGTTCTGTGTCGATAGCAGGAGGGTGGATAGCAGGAATAAGTCCTTTGCCTTCACATGTTAAACAGTTTTCTAAATGGAATTTAGGCACAGCGGCTTCAGTAGGTTCAATTTTGTTTAATAAAGAATGGTGGGGCTTTTTCGCGTTGTTTTTAATCAAGCGGTTTTTTTTACCAAGTCCTTGACATTCCTCACACACAGTCCAATCTGAAGCCATTCGTTTCTCCATTTTTTGTATTACACTATTTTATTTTAATTAAGGGCTTAATCGGCTACGAAGATAAAAATTCTTAAGGGTAGTTTTGTCGTTGTTTTTTTGCTTATCCTTAGTTTATAATTAATCAAGTTTAACAAAATTGTCTTCAAGTTTTACGTTAAAATGAATCTCTGCCTTTAGTGCTTTGAAAACTTTTAAAATGGTATCAATGGTCGCACTATTGGCGCTGCTCTCGAGTTTAGAAATTTGGGCTTTTTGCACACCAACGAGTTTTCCAAGTTCTTCTTGGGTCAAATGTCTTTCTTGTCTTGCCGATTTAATCATCTTACCCAAAACATCCATGCGCAGCTCATATTCATAAGCGTCACGCTCATAAGTTCCCGTTTTGCCTATGTGTTTGTCTTTTATTTCTGAAAGTGAATAGGTGCGGATGGTATCTGGTATTATCTCTTTTTTTGCCATGGCTTAATTTTGTGTTTTGTTTTGAAAATATTGTTCTCTCAGTTTTTCTGCTCGGCAAATTTCATTGGCTGGAACTTTGTCGGTTTTTTTTATAAAACCGTGGCTAGCAATAACGAGCGTTTTTTTATTGTCTGACTTGTCCCAAAAAGCAAGAAGTCTAATTTGAAGTCCAGCATATTTTGTGCGAAATTCCCAAATGTCATTTTTGAGTTTTTTGAATAATCTTGGATCATCGGTCTGTTCCGCTAGTTCAATATTGTAAAAAATCTTCTTAATGGTTTTTAAATCAAGTTCAGAGAGAAATTCGTCTGCTTCCTCCATGAACCTTGTCTCAAAAAATCTCATAATTGAAATTTTTATTTGACACTGCAAAAATAAGAAAAGTTTCTAAATATAGAAACAAATGTTTTTGATAATTTCTTGGTTTTTCTTGATAGATGGGTATCCGGAAATATTTGAGTAGTTTTAGTCTTTTCGCTTTGTTTGAATTGAAGCGCCATGCGCATTTTAATGCTCTGTGATTTGTAAAGTTGGGTTCTTTCATAGCAGTATAATTATTTGTATACGCTAATTTCAGAAAGTAAATTTTAAATAAAAAAGTTTAAACGTTTATAGTCGTTTATGATTTTTAAATTAAATAAAAGACCTGTTTTTTTTCTCTTTATGCAATATCACCTAATTCCCGAGTATAACGCGAAGAGACCAAAAGAGCATAAGATTATACCCGAAAGTCTGTTCACCCACACCAAACGATCTGAGCTTATGGTGTGTCTAAAATAACCAATGATAAATCCTTTGATTAAATAGTCTGATGTCATCTTGGATACGCTAAATGCTTGGGACAGTCTGCACTCAAGGAGGGCTTAACTTTCACCAGGTGCAAAACTACTTGGAAGTAGATGCTTTCCAAAATTAAAAACTAAGTATTGTTTTTGCCTGCTGCTAGACGATTGGTTTCCTCAACGTTTTCAATAATGTGTTCTGTTTGTTATGAATATCGTTTCAAATTAAGCTCATTCTTTTTTGAATTAAGTCATCGTTTAAGAATTGGTAATAATTGACAACAAAATTGCAATTTAATTCTTCAATTAGAACTGTAAAAATGACAAACAATCTTTAGAAATATCTGTTTACTATTCGAATTGACCTTAATATTGAATGAACTCCCATTTTAATAAGAAAGGCGATCGAATTATTTGACTAACTTTGCAATGAAAATGGCTTCAATTACCACGATTACCGTATTTCGATTTCCAAGCCTAAAATCCAAATTGTGGGCTTTTGCTCAAATGCAATTTGCTCATTTTTTAATTAAAAAAAGCCCAGGACTCATTTTTTATAAACTAATGGGTAGTGGAAGGGATATAGGTTTTAGTCTATTCCCTGATTGGGGAGTGTACGCTTTCCTTGGCGTATGGGAAAATGAACAAGCTGCCAATGATTTTTTTAAGCACTCAGAAATTTACAAACGCTATCAAGAAAAATCTTCCGAGCAATGGACGGTGTTTATGAAACCCTTTCAAACCAAAGGTCTTTGGTCTGGAGGGAATCCATTTACCCCTTCATCAGATTTAGATGCAAACAATCCTTTAATTGCGGTTATAACGCGCGCCACAATTAAGACAAATAAACTGTTTAAGTTTTGGCGTTTTGTTCCCATATCACAAATGCCA
>JBIKPR010000013.1:0-43704 GCA_044357345.1 Bacteroidia bacterium | reverse complement strand
TCTTCAAAGAATTTCTCCATTATTTTATCATCATACTCAGAAACTGCTTCAAGTAATTTTTCTCTCCACTCTAGAGATTCCTCCATCATGTCTTCAGGAATTGGAATTTCTTTGTAAGTCATTCCTTTATCATCTTCATTCCAAACCATTCCTCTGAAGTTGATCAAATCAACTACTCCTTTGAAATTGTCCTCAGCACCAATTGGAAGCTGAAGTGGAACAGCGTTACTGCCTAACATGTCTCTTACTTGTTTAACAACATTTAAGAAGTCTGCACCAGAACGGTCCATTTTATTTACGAAACCGATTCTTGCTACGTTATAATTGTTTGCAAGTCTCCAGTTGGTTTCTGATTGTGGTTCAACACCATCAACCGCACTGAACAAGAATACCAAACCATCCAATACACGCAATGAACGGTTCACCTCAACAGTGAAGTCTACGTGACCAGGAGTATCAATAATGTTAATGTGGTAATTGTTGTCTCTGTATTTCCAGAATACAGTAGTTGCAGCAGAAGTGATAGTGATACCTCTTTCTTGCTCCTGAGCCATCCAGTCCATAGTAGCAGCACCATCGTGCACCTCTCCTATTTTGTGGTTGACACCAGCGTAGTATAATATACGCTCAGTAGTCGTTGTCTTACCGGCATCGATGTGCGCAGCAATACCTATGTTTCTCGTGTATTTTAAATCGCGTGACATTGAAATCTCCTATGCTTTAAAGTGAGCAAACGCTTTGTTGGCCTCAGCCATTTTGTGGGTGTCATCCTTTTTCTTCACTGTGGCACCTTCACCTTTAGAAGCGGCTACGAACTCAGCGGCTAGCTTTTCAGCCATTGATTTCTCGTTTCTCTTGCGAGAGTAAGAAATAATCCACTTAATGCCCATCGCTGCTCTTCTTTCAGGAACGATTTCTGTTGGTATTTGGAAAGTTGCTCCACCTACCCGGCGCGCCTTTACTTCAACCATTGGCATTACATTGTTCAGTGCCCTCTTCCAAGTTTCAATACCTGGTTCCTCAGTAAGCTTTTTCTCAACCAAATCAATGGCGTCATAAAAAATTCTGAATGCTACACTTTTCTTACCATCGTACATCATGTTGTTCACGAAGCGTGTTACCATCACATCGCCAAACTTAGGGTCCGGTAATAAAATTCTGCGTTTTGCTTTTGCTTTTCTCATTGATACTTGTCCTTATTTCTTTTTACCTTTTACCTCAGGAGCTCCTGCAACTTTGGCTTTTGGTTTTTTGGTACCGTATTTACTTCTTCGTTGGTTTCTACCCTCCACACCAGCAGTATCCAAAGCTCCACGTACGATGTGATAACGTACTCCTGGAAGATCTTTTACTCTACCTCCACGTACAAGTACGATAGAGTGCTCCTGTAAATTGTGACCTTCTCCTGGGATGTAAGCATTCACTTCTTTTGCGTTGGTTAAACGAACACGCGCTACTTTGCGCATTGCTGAATTTGGTTTCTTAGGGGTGGTAGTGTATACACGAGTGCAAACACCGCGCCTTTGCGGACAAGAATCAAGAGCTGGAGATTTGCTCTTAACTTTTAAGGTTTGTCGCCCCTTTCTCACCAATTGTTGTATGGTTGGCATAATTTATTAAACTGTTCTTTTTTTGTAAAAAGGACTGCAAAAGTAGGCAAACATTTTGATTCTACAAATATATTATGGAAAATTTTCTTATTTATTTAAAAATATGATGCCAGTTCTGCATTTTTGCAGTGTTAATAATGAATTTTTTACCCCCTACATATATTTCTATTTGGCTAAAACGCAATTTTTTAAGCCTCATTTCCCTCACTTTCTGTAGAATTTTATTCATTTTTTACCTTTTCCCCTACATGAACAGCGCTCCATTGTCAGAATTACCAATGGTCTTGCTCGTAGGTGTCCTATTTGATGTACAGGCCCTGGCTTATTTTCAGTTGCCCTTCCACCTCATCAGCCTGCTCCCATTTCAAAAATATTTTTCTAAAAAAGAAAATCTTCTGCGTTTTTTTTATTTAATCGGCATCGCAAGCATCATTTTACTCAATTTCATTGATCTTGAATTCTATAAAATAAAAACACGAAGAAGTGGAATTGAACTTTTCGCGTTGATAAGCGATCAATCAAATCCCATTTTTTCCTACTTGATTAATTATTGGTATTTATTGCTCTTATATGTTGGCCTCGTTTTTACTCTTTTCAAACTTTATCCAAAAGCCAAAAACAATCTCCCCGTCCAATCCAATAAATCAATTACCGCTTATTTTATTCTGTTTGCCTCTATAATATTCATTTCTGCAAGAGGTGGATGGGCAATAAAACCACTTAGAAGTTTTGACGCAGCGCGTTTCGTAAACCCTCAGTGGGTATCGGCAACAATTAATTCCCCTACGCAATTAATTACCTCTTACAGTTCTTCGGTGCCGCCCAAACTCAATTACTTTTCTGATTCCTACGCCGAAGGCATCGCCCAAACCAAACAAACGATAGAACCTTATTTTAAAAACAATTTTAAACCCAATATCGTTCTCATCATTCTTGAATCGATTGGGCGTGACTATTGCGGTTTTCTCAATAAAGAAAACCGTTTCACCCCTTTTCTTGACAGTTTATCCAAACTCTCTCTCGTTTTCCCTAACGCCTACAGCAGTGGCACAACCTCTATGGAGAGTATTCCTGCAATATTCGCTTCCATCCCTTCATTGCTTGAAGTCCCATACATCAATAGTACTTTTCAAAACAATTCAATATACGGGATCCATCATTACTTGAGCAAAAGCAAATACAATTGTTCTTTTTACTACGGTGCTAAAAATGGGTCTATGGGCTTCGATAATTTTTTGCGCATTTCAGGGCAAATTGATTACTTTGGTTTAGACGAGTATCCAAACACAAAAACTGATTTTGATGGCAACTGGGGTATCTGGGACCAAGCTTATCTTCAATATTTTAATTCGGAGCTGAGCAAAAAAGCAGAACCATTCTTTAGCTCTGTATTTACGCTCACATCTCACGACCCTTATCAAATTCCGAACAAGTACAAAGGGGTTTTTAAAGGTGGTCAATTACCCATTTACAAGGCTGTTCAGTATACCGACCATTCTCTTCGATTGTTTTTTGAACAAGCCGCAAAACAAAAATGGTTCAAGAACACCGTATTTATAATTACTGCCGACCATCCATCTCACAGTGTGAATGAATACTATTATACCCCAACAGGGAAATATGAAATCCCTCTTTTGGTATATGCACCTAAATTAGTTTCTCCAGGCGTAAACGGCAAAATAACGGCTTCTCACACCGACATCATGCCAAGCATTCTCAGTTTAGCAGGCATCAAAGATCCTTTCTTTTCTTTTGGTTATAGTTTATTTGACTCCATACAGCGGTATCCAATAAACAAAGATTATGGAATTGCTCAATTAATAGATTACCCTTATTGTCTTAGGCTTTACCCAGATGGAAAATTCAAAATGCACGTTCAAGCTAAGTATGTTCCTAACAAACTTATCCGCTACCAATTAAGTCCTGCCGAGGTGCAAAAACAAAAAAAGATGGAGGTCATATTGAAAGCAAAATTGCAAGTGTATTACAACGGCTTATTGAACAATAAATTTAATAAATAAGTCTGAATTTCCCTCTTATTACCGCATAGCGGTCTGGGTTGCTCGACTTTGCCACATATCTGAATTGTGTAATTGGAGAACCAGATAAATCTTTCTCATATAGAAAATAATTTTCAGTTTGGGGCAATTCCGAAACGTAATAATCTTCTTTTACAGTTCCATTTTCCTTGTAAAATTCTAAATAAACTTTATCGTCATATGGATTGTAATTATTATCTGTTGTTTGATAGCTTGAATCTGTCAGTTGGCGAATATGGGTATATATTCTAAATCTGTAATTCTTATTTCCTGTGCTGTCTTTTAACTTATATTCCGTACGGTACAAATCTCTAAATCCTGCAGATTTATCTGTGTATTCATAGGCATGAAATACTCTGTTTTCTGAAGGGTTCAGGCATTCCAATCGCAAAGTGTTCTGTGCAGTATCATAGTCAGGAGTATAGCAAAAACATTCACCCTCCGTTTCTTCCTTCTTTTCGCAAGATGTAGAATAGAAGCACAATAACGAAAGCAATAGTATATTGAAAGTGGAGGCATTAAACTTTAACATTGCACAAATGTATCTCAAATTTATTTCTAAATAAAGTTCCTTATCTCATCGTCATTTTATCTCCAATAGTCGATTTTTAGAAATTTATAGTTTAAAATGACTTGTTTTGTGCCTGAATCAAACATAAAATGAACAACACAATTTTAAGTATTCAAGGGGTTTCTAAATTTTATACTGGAAAAACAGCCTTAGATAAAGTTAGTATCGATATCCCCAAAGGCTGTATCTACGGACTTTTAGGGCCCAACGGAGCGGGCAAAACTTCTTTAATACGCATCATCAATCAAATTACCCAAGCTGATGAAGGCACAGTTTTTATAAATGGAGAAAAGTTAAACGCTAGCCACATTAAAGACATAGGCTACCTGCCAGAAGAAAGAGGTCTTTACAAAAAAATTAAAGTAATAAGTCAACTGCTTTACTTTGCTGAATTGCGCGGATTAAGTCGCAAAGAGGCCAATGAAAAGGCCGTCTATTGGTTAAAAAAAATGAACCTATATGATGTGCGCAATAAAAAAATTGAAGAGCTTAGCAAGGGAATGCAGCAAAAAATTCAATTTATCGTCGCAGTCATTCACAGCCCTGAAATTTTAATCCTTGACGAGCCTTTTAGCGGTTTCGACCCGGTAAACGCAGAACTCTTAACTGAGATTATATTGGAATTAAAAGCAGCTGGAGCGACCATTATATTTTCAACACACAGAATGGAAAGCGTCGAAAAACTTTGCGATTACATGGCAATGCTCAATTTATCTCAAAAAGTTCTTGACGGGAAAGTCTCAGAAATAAAAAAACAATTTGCCACAGGTACATTTGAAATAACAACCGTTAAACCAATTGATTTGTCGATAGATGGTGTTGAATGTATTGCAGAAACCATTAATGATTCTGGCTACAACCAATATACCTTGAAAATAAATGGCATGAGCCACAATACTTTCTTAATGAAGGTAATGACTCAAACAGAATTGATTTCTTTCAATCCATACATTCCGAGTATTCTAGACATATTTATACTAAAAGCAAAAAACTAATCCATGAACAACATATTTCTTATTTTAAAACACGAATACCTAACAAGGGTATCAAAAAAATCCTTTATCATCATGACCCTTCTTGGGCCCGTATTAATCGGATTGTTTTATGGCAGCATTGCAGCGATTTCATATTCCGAGCTCAATCAATCTGACTCCAAGAGGATTGCAATATACGACCCCTCAAATGCTTTAAAAGGTCAAATTTCAAATTCAGATGATTTTGAATTTTACTTTACAAAAGACAATGCAACAGCACTAATGGATGTTGACAATGGAAAGACCGATTTGCTTATTGATATTTCTAAAAACTCAATGGACACAATGAATGTAACGGCAAAAAACAGTTTGTCCATTACAGACAAACAAGAGTTAAGAGAAATTCTTTCCAATCAATATTTTAACAATGAATTGGCCGATCGAGGTCTGTCTATTGGCATGATTGACAGTTTAAAACACAAAATTGTGATTTCTGACCAATTGTTAAATGGGCAGAATTCTGCAACAGAAATCAAATCGGGCATTGGTTATATCGGGGCCTTTATTATTTACTTGTTTATTTTCATGTATGGGGTTATGATTATGCGTGGCGTAACAGAAGAAAAAAACAACCGAATTGTCGAGATTATCATTTCTGCAGTTAAGCCTTTTCAGCTAATGATGGGTAAAATATTGGGTGTGGCATTGGTTGGACTTACGCAGTTTATAGCGTGGATAGTGCTTTCCGGATTGCTTCTAACTGTTTTGGGCATTGCCTTTGGAGCTACAACAATCGATCAAAACTCAATACAAGAAGCGCAATCACAACTATCAAAAGTAGACACTGGTGCCATGGGACAAATTATGGCGCAATTGCAAAGTTTAGATTTCGTAAAACTAATGGTTGGTTTTGTATTGTTTTTCTTTGGTGGCTTCTTGCTATACAGTTCATTGTTTGCGGCAATAGGGAGTGCGGTGGATAGCGATACAGAAACCCAACAGTTTATGTTCCCCGTTTCAATGCCTTTAATTTTCGGCTTGGTCATTGCACAGATTGCTGTGATAAAAGACCCTAA
This sequence comes from Bacteroidia bacterium, assembly GCA_044357345.1. Classification (GTDB taxonomy): domain Bacteria; phylum Bacteroidota; class Bacteroidia; order NS11-12g; family UBA955; genus JABMMZ01. Next base: position 37,434 of record JBIKPR010000013.1, on the reverse strand, counting down.
TAGCAGTTTAGCCATTTGGAGCAGTATGATACCATTTACATCTCCTGTTGTTATGATGGTTCGCCTACCATTTGATGTGTCGTGGACAGAGATGCTTTGCAGCGCAGGAATACTTTATGGAAGTTTCATCGTGGTGGTTTGGTTTGCCTCTAAAATATACCGCATTGGCATTTTAAGCTATGGCCAAAAAGCAAGTTACAAACAGATGTTTAAGTGGCTAATGATGAAAGAATAATTTATTTTTCCAATTCAACCCAAGCATTTAACCATTCTGGGTCAAACGATGCGTCGAAGCGTTTATAGAAATCAATAGCCGATTGGTTCCAATCCAAAACTTGCCATTGCAAGCGTGTATAGTTGTTCTCTAAGGCATAATTACAAGTAAACTGGAACAATGCCCTCCCTATACCTATTCTCCTAAAGGATTCGGTAACAATAAGATCTTCTAAATACAAAACTGGGCCTTTCCAGGTAGAGTATCGAACATAACAAAAAGACATGCCCACAATTGCCTGGTTTTGCTCAGCAACAAAACAAACGAATTTGGGATTGGGTCCAAAACCATCGTGTAATAATCTTTCTGGAGTATTGAGGAATTGCTCTGGGGCTTTCTCAAAAACAGCCAATTCATAGATTAGATTATGAATTGCATCTACATCGGAAGGTATCGCAAGCCTTATTTGAAACATTATTGAACCTCTATCGTTTCATCTTCAAAGACAATGGTGTCTCCTGATTTAACTTTATAACGTTTTCTAGTTTCCACCTCTCCATTGCAATAGACCATACCATTAACCACCATTTCAGAGGCATGTGCACCTGATTCGGCAATATTGGTATACTTTAACAATTGAATAAGGGGAATGAATTCTTCCTTTAATTGGAATTTAATTGCGGCCATTAACGAACCACTAATTTTTGAACAGACGATTGCTCGCCATTGATCATTTTGCTAAGATAAACACCTTTGTCAAGTTTTATCTCATCGATGTGCACACTGAAGTTTCCTCTTTTAACTTCATCATCAGTTAGAATATGCGTGTATACCACTTGGCCAATAACATTGGTTATGACAAATGTAAATACTTGAGAGGGTTTGAAATCAAAATCAAAATTCACTTGCAAAATATCTCCAGTAACAGGATTTGGATACAATTTGAAGGGCACCTCCTGGTTGCTGGCATTCAAACCACCAAAACAAATAAATAAAGACAAAATCAAAGTAATTAGACTTTTCATATTTTTTTGCAAAGTTACAAATGTTTTTTAATTGTTGGGATAAAAAAAAATGCAGCCATCGTATAATAGCTGCATTTTAAAGATTGTCGAGAACTAGTGAGCAGCTGGAGCAGCAACTTCAGTTGTAGCTGGAGCAACTTCAGTAGCAGCAGCTGAGTCAGCAACTGGAGCAACAGCTTCTGGAGCTGGAGCAACTTCAGTTGTAGCAGCAGCAGCTGAATCTGTAGCAGTTTCTTCGGTTTTAGCAGAATTGTTGCAAGCTGTGAAAGCAAATGCAGCGATAGCGATAATTAATAACTTTTTCATTTTTCTATTTTATAATTAAAATTGGGTGCAAATTTATACATATATCTCTGAATAAAAAATACTATTTCATAAAAATATTCACATTTTGTAGAGAATTTTTATGAAGATTGTTTGGAGTATCTTTCTCTATCCGTTTGTTTAAGGTATATCTTTCTTATTCTCAATGACTTAGGAGTCAATTCCACATACTCGTCTTTCATGATATATTCCAATGCTTCTTCCAAAGAAAATAGTCTTTTTGGCGGCATTTTAGCATTATCATCTTTACCTGCGGCTCTAAAATTGGTCAATTGCTTTGCTCTAACCAAATTTAACACCATATCATCCTGTCTTGAATTTTCACCAACGACTTGTCCTTCATATATCTCTTCACCTGGATCAATAAAGAATACACCTCTGTCTTGCATCTTATCAATTGAATATGCAGTACTCATTCCAGTATCCATGCTAATCAATGAACCATTTGATCTACCAACGATATCACCTTTCCAAGGCTCGTAGCCAGTAAATCTGTGCGCCATAATTGCCTCACCTTGGGTAGCAGTCAACATATTGCTTCTTAAGCCCATTAAACCCCTTGCTGGAATCTTAAATTCTAAGTGCAACATGTCCCCCTTTGGTTGCATGATTTGCAACTCACCTTTCTTCTGGGTTGCCAATTCAATTACTTTACCAGAAAACTGCTCAGGCACATCTACTGTTAACATCTCTATTGGTTCGGATTTTTGACCGTCAATTTCTTTGATAATTACCCTTGGCATACCCACTTGCAATTCATATCCTTCTCTGCGCATGGTTTCAATCAAAATAGATAAGTGTAGTACACCTCTACCATAAACTGCTATACTATCAGGGCTTTCAGTGTCTTCTATTTTAAGTGCTAAGTTCTTTTCAGTTTCTTTTTCTAAACGCTCTCTTAAGTGACGTGAGGTAACAAATTTACCTTCTTTACCAAAGAAGGGAGAGTTGTTAATCGTAAAAATCATACTCATTGTAGGTTCATCGATTTGAATTTTCTCCATTCCTTCTGGATTTTCAAAATCAGCTACCACATCTCCAATTTGGAAATTCTCTATACCTACAATCGCACAAATATCCCCATTGATTAAGTCTGTTACTTTCTTTTTACCAAGGCCTTCAAATGTGTACAATTCTTTCACACGCATTTTCGCCATGCTGCCATCGTTTCTAACTAAAGTTACTGGTTGATTTTCTTTCACAGTTCCTCTATGGATTTTACCAACTGCGATACGGCCTAAATAATTGCTGTAGTCTAATGATGTAATTTGCATTTGCAAAGTACCTTGGTTATCAATTGGAGCTGGAACATAATCTAATATACAATCCAACAATGGCGAAATATTGTCAGTCTTAACTTTGTAGTCTGTGCTCATCCAACCTTGTTTGCTACTTCCATATATGGTTGGGAAGTTCAATTGACCCTCTGTTGCGTCCAAATTGAAGAACAAATCAAATACAGATTCGTGTACTTCCTCAGGACGGCAATTTTCTTTGTCCACTTTATTGATTAATAAAATGGGCCGTAAACCCAATGATAATGCTTTTTGCAAAACGAAACGGGTTTGTGGCATAGGACCTTCAAAAGCATCTACCAATAATACAACACCGTCTGCCATTTTCAATACACGTTCAACTTCACCACCAAAATCAGCGTGACCAGGTGTGTCGATAATATTGATTTTAATTCCTTTGTATTGAACGGACACATTTTTAGAAAAAATCGTGATTCCACGTTCTCTCTCCAAATCGTTGTTGTCAAGAATCAATTCGCCCGATTCTTCGTTGTCACGGAATAAATTACAGTGGTGTAAAATTTTGTCTACCAGTGTTGTTTTACCGTGGTCAACGTGGGCAATAATTGCGATGTTTCTAATGGCTTGCATATAATTTTGGGGAGGTATTTTACTCTAAAAAAGTTTGCAAAGGTAGGCATTTATTCTTGTAACACCAATATAATTGAGCTTTATAAACCATTCAAATTAATGAAATAACTAAAAATTAACGTTTAATTAAACTATAAATTAGCCTCATTTGAAAACAACAATGTAAGAATCTTAAGAAAGTTTAGGCAAAAAAAATCCCGGAAATTTCCGGGATTTTTAAATATTTTAAAAGTAAATGTTTATTAGTACTGCCATAAGTCATGTTCAAAAATAAACAAGTCATTTTTGATTTCATCACTTTTTAACAAAGCACCAGAAGCATCATTTTCAAATTCTTGAAATTCGAATATTTTGTTATCAAACACGTTAGATTCATAAACGATGTAGCTATCAAAAATCCTCATTTGGAAGAAATCATCAAAACTCAAACGTGATGCATCATTGTAACGGTTAAACATTTCAGTATTGGCCAACAAGCTTCTAATTTCATCCATTTTAATCCAACACAAAGGTTGTTCTTTTCCGACTTGTCCACCATAAGATGGTGCAAACATTGGAGCCAATGCGATGATTCTTGCTTTGAAAACAGAGTGTTTGTAGTCGAAAATCCAATCTTCCATTACCCAATACTTTTTGATTTTTTCGTATTTATAAGGCTCATAGTATACAGAGTCTCTACCGATGGTAGGGTCATCTGGATCTGTTGATACGAAGGTAATTACCTCTTCTCCGCCTCTTTTAGAAAAATCTTCTGTATTGAAAAAAGACAAAAGAGAATCAGTTTTATACGGAATGATTTCACCTTTAGTCATTGCTTCGTATAACAACCTGTTTAAAGGTTGACGAGGCCATTCAAGTTGCTTGTTCATTTTCTGACGAACATCAATACATCTGATGACACGTCTTGAAAACTTCACATCAGCTTCTCTAAGGGCTGGGTATGCAATAACGGGTCTTTCACGCACCGCTACTTTAACATAACTGGTGTGCTCTCCGCTTGTGATGAAATCGGCGTAACTTACTTGCGCATTGCTAGTGAAGCCACAAAGTATTAATACCGCTGCAATAATGATTCTCATATTCTTTATTTAAATGTGTATGTAATTGGATTTAGTGGTTTTTCTCCGCCAGGACCAATAGCCCTAATACCTTGAATTACCAACATGTCTCCTGTTTTTGCTTTGTTTGCAAAGTTTTTGATTGCTGCAGTTCCGCTACCAGATACAGAAGCCTCTTCCATATAACCTCTTTTCGGCATGAAGATTACTTGGTATTTAGTTACTGTAAATTTAACACCGTCGAATACGAAACCGTCAAGGTAAGCGTATAGGAATGATTGCATGCTAATTTCACCTCTGTTGTATGCACCTGAAATCAAAGTACCCAATTGAGCAACTGGCTTTGGAACAGTCTTGATTCTGAATTTTTGCTCACCCATTCTTTTGCTGGTTCCATCAGGCATTTTAGCGCTAACTGAAATTGTACTTTCCTTCTGACCTGCAGATACAGTAGCTACGTATTTACCATCTCCTTTTTTAACCAAAGAGATTCCCGCACCAGCACTAACTGAAGTATTACCAGGCGTGACACCAGGAACAGAAATTGACATTGGGTTTTCTAAACCTATATAAAGAACGTTCATTGCATCAGCTGCAATGGTCGCAGATGGTTGGAATGATGTCCATTCGATTGGCTCAGCAGTTACCCAAAAATCTTGCTCCCCGGTCTCAGGATTAACTGTTTTGATTTTGGCTTCTATTTTATGACTTCCTACACCAGATGCGGTAGCCGTAAATTCTCCAATACCATCTACTACTTTAACAGTTTGTCCATTGACTACTATTTCGTTCGCAGCGGTAGAGTTGTAGGCCATTAAAGCAATTTTAGCTTTGAATTGAGATCCAGACATAACATTGGTAGATTCTGCAATAACCAAGGCCGCAGTTTTATCAAATTTAGCAACAGTTGCATCAATGTTTTCAGATAACTTTGTTAATATATCTGTTTCTAATGATTTACAATCGTTTTGAACTTTGGTTAATATTGCCATAACACCTGCTACTGGAGAGTGGCCTAACACGTCTCTCTCCCAAGTTTTTAAAGCACCACTTTCATCTTTGAAATCTTCTACTCTGAAAGCAGTATTTTTTTCAAACAAAGTCTTAACAGCTTTATCGTCTTTAACACCATCTAAAACAGTTAACATTTTAGCACGGGTGTTGTCGATTAATTTTCTTAAAGCATCACCTTTACCTTTGATACCAGGATCATCAGTACCTAAGTAATGCTTATGGCCTTCCATGTCATCACCTTTACTCATTTCTCTGATACCTGTCTCACCTGCTTCTGCCTCTTTTCTACCACCTGCAGCAGTTTCGATGTCTGCTTTATACTTATCGATGTCTTTGCAAAAAGCGTCAGAAATAGTCTGAACTTCTCTTGCTTTATCAGCCCATTTTTTTGCTCTAGCACCCTTAGATGGATCTTCTTCCGCAGCTTTGAAAGCGGCCATGATGGCTTTGTTTTTGTCCGTTAAAGCTTGACTAGCTTTATTGAAAGAAACCTCCATAAGGTGGAATGCCTTTAGAATTTCGTTCGATATATTTAGTGCCAATAATGCAATCAACACCAAATACATCATGTTGATCATTTTCTGACGGGGGGATAATTTACCACTTGCCATTTCTTAATTCTCCTTTCTTAAATTGTTTGGAAAGAATTAGTTCTTAGAAGCACCACCCATAGCACTCAACATGCTACCATAAACGTTGTTTAAGGTACCTAAGTTTTTATTCAATTTGTTGATGTTGTCTTTGAATTCAGCACTGTCATTCGCAGTTGAAGACAAGGTGTTAACCATTGTTGTTAAACCACCTGCAAATGAACTCATAGAACTGCTAATTTCGTTTGATGCAGAACCGATAGATTCGATTGCTTTTGCAGCTTTATTAATATTAGATGTGTACTCGTTGGTTGCTAATGTAGCGTTGCTCAAACCAGCCATGTCTTTAACATTGTCGCTTAAAGATTTCAAACCATTGCCTAAGCTGGTAATCAATTCTGGACCAACTTTAGCTTCAGCTAACATTTTATCTAATTGTTGAGAGATAGTACCAGCAGCTTTTGCTTTCTTCTCACTAGGCTCAATACCTGCTAATTCAGGATATACCAAGGTCCAATCATACTCTGCGTGCATAGGTTCAAATACTGATATAAAGAAAATCAAGGCTTCTGTTCCAAGTCCAGCGATCAACATCCCGTTTGCTCCTGGCCAGTGCATAATCTTGAATAATGCGCCAATGATTACTACTGCAGCACCCCATCCATAGACGTATGCCATTATTTTCTTAAATTGTTTGCTTTCGAAAAAACTGTTACTGCTCATAATTAATAAAATTTGTTTTTGGTTAATTGGTTATTGTTATTGTTGTTTATATTGTCTATTTTCTGTCTTTGTTAGATCTGCCGATGTAAGTTTGTATGCATCGGAATCCAACATAACTTTTCGATGTGTCTTGGTACTCGTATGTTCTGCTGCCGTTTTGGATAAAATAAGCAACATCTTTCCAACTTCCGCCTTTAATAACTTTACGTTTTAAGGTTATAGCTGAATTCTCTTTACCGGTTCTGTTGCCTTTTCCATCATTAGCATACTCATCGATGTTAATTCTGTAATCAGGATTTAGATCATGGGTAAACACATGTGATTGTTCGCTCCAAGCATTTACTGTCCACTCTGCAACGTTACCGGCCATATTGTATAAACCGTAATCGTTAGGGAAATAACTGTCAGCTCTTACAGGGTACATTCCACCATCTGCGCCATAGTTACCTCTTAATGGTTTGAAGTTGGCCAACATACAACCTTTACTGTTTCTAGTGTAAGGACCACCCCAAGGGTATGGACTACTTACTCTTCCACCGCTTGCTGCATATTCCCACTCATACTCTGTAGGCAATCTATAGTCTTCTGTTAATGGATCACCATAAGATTCCCAGTAAGCATTTTTATAAATGGTTCTCCATGCTGCGAATGCGTTGGCTTGGTGCCAATTCACACCCACTACTGGATAATCATCATACTTCACGTGGTTGTAATAATGACGAGCCATTGGATCGTTGTAAGCATAGGTGAAATCTCTTACCCAACAAAGTGTATCTGGATAAACCAATGTTTTGTTGGTTTTGATATATTTTCTGCGGTTTTTAACTCTACCTTCTTGGTATTTGTCTTGGTTGTCAGCATCATTTGCTGCAAATTGGTAATCAAACCATTGGTATTCATATTCCAATTGGTTAACGTCAATTTGCTTTTTACCTCTGAAACGCTCATCAGCACCATAATACAATTCTTCTAATTCGTCTTTGTATTGCGTCTCATCAAAATCAGCTTCATAATTGATAAAGCCCATTCCGTTGTTTACATCAGAGTTTCCAGTATAATCATCTGGGAAAGCAGTGAATAATTTCTCATCACCACTCATTACTCTTTTGATAGAGTCTATAACGAAATTCACGAATTGACGGTACTCATTATTGGTGATTTCAGTTTCGTCCATCCAAAATGCAACAATACTAACTTGTTTGTTAGGTGCTACAAATGATTGAAAAACGTCTTGATCTCTTTGTCCAGAATGGTAAGTTCCTGAGGGAACGTATACTGTTCCAATCGGCTGTGGATGGAACCAAAGGCCCCTTCCTTGAATACCGATAAGGTCACCGGTATTGGCCGGGCCACAACCAGCAAATGTGAACAAGCCTAAAACCAAAGCCAATCTTGTGATATTAGCCATGCCTTTCCACTTGCTCTCTTTTTTTGATGTTGTCTTTTTTAGTGTACTGACAACAAAATCCATTTGATTCTTCATGTTTAAAATACTGAAATATATTGTTTATGTGTGTGTAATCTATCTGTTATATAATGCAAAAATAAGAGTTTTTGAACAAATGTCAATAACTTTTATAAAAGTGTAACGATTATTTTTGCGCCTTTATTGTACAATTATTATTTTTTTCTAAAAATATTTATTTTTAGTCTGAATCCCTATGCATAAAGGGAGGCGTAATAATGTTGATTTTCGGTGTTGGCGGTATGATAATTTCGAAGCAATAGTTTAACTGTATTTCATGCGTACCTGTTGATACAGTAAAAACTTTTGTCATATTTAAGTCATATGAATACCCAATTCTCAAACCAGCCAATGGGCCTCTGAATCCTGAATAACCTAGCATAATAGAAAATGCATCAGCAGTTGTCCTATAAGCTACTCCGCCCCAAAGTTTTCTTTGGTATTCAACCAAAGCAGTCATATCAGCTTGAAAAACGGTGTTGTATTTGAACATTACCGATGGATGAAATATTAAGTCTGGTTTTCCCATGAAATCCAACATATCAATACCACCACTTACGTAAATGTGTTTAACCGGTGTATGAAATACAGTACCAGAATTACCGAAAACAAACTGTGGACTATTTAAATTCAATACTGATGCGCTTATCCATAAATTTCTAGTTGAAACTGAATTCAACATTGGATCGATATAGTATACACCTGCACCAAAAACATTATGCCTATCTGAAACTGGCAAAGTTGGAATGTTTGGATCATTTGGTGCCAATGGTTTTAGCTTTGCGCCATTCAGACCTTTTTGCAACATATTCATCTCAAAACCTAGTGATAATCTTGCTCCACTTCTCAAAGGGATGATTCCAGCTGCATCCAATTTTACGTGGGTGGCGTTTTCATAGCCCAATTTGTCATTTATAAACCCTATTCCCAATCCACCATACTGCGTAATTGGCGCTGAAAAAGTAAACATTTGGGTCTTGGGACCTACGTTTTTTTCAGCTGGAGGAATCGAACTTGGATTGTTAGGATCTGGATAAAATTCCAAGGTACGATCTTCATAACCCAAGTACTGATAATGTGACAATGCCGTAACACAAAAACGCTTCAAAGAGCCCGCTACTGCAGGATTATACGCCATCCTATTAAATGCATAATGGGTGGTGTATGGGTCCTGTTGGGCCTTCAAATCGCCAGTCATTAATAGGGCGAAAGTTACACTTAAGAGAGATAGTATGATTCTTTTCATTTGCTGGTTTAATTCAATACAGTATGATTTACAAATATGAAGTCAATTATTGAATTAAACAAATTTTTTTACATTATATTGTCTAAAGGATAAAACAGTAGTTTTTCTCGTTTAAATTCAGCTTTAATAAGGTGTGATCTTATTGCTTCATTCATACTATCCTATTAAGTAAATTTAACCCTGATTTTTAGACAACAAAAAACCCACTCGAAAGTGGGTTTTCTATTAAAATATTTTCTTACAAATACTAGTAAGTGTTGATGCGAATTCTTTTGTTTAATTCTTCAACATCGTGTCTGAATTTTTTGTCTGTATCAATTAAATCATTAACTGTTTGACAAGCGTGAATTACTGTGCTATGGTCTCTGTTGCCAAAGTGTGTACCAATGTTCTTCAAAGAAGCTTTGGTTAAGTCTTTCGCAAAATACATCGCAATTTGTCTCGCTTGAACAATCTCTCTTTTTCTTGTTTTAGATTTAACACTATCAACAGAAACATTATAGAAATCACATACTAATTTTTGTATGTAATCTATGCTTATTTCTCTTGTAGCATTTTTAACAAAATTCTTCATCATTTGCTTCGCTAAATCAAGATCAATTTCTTTTCTGTTTAGTGAACTTTGTGCCAACAATGAAATCAATGCACCTTCAATCTCTCTGATGTTATTGTCTACATTGTGTGCAATGTATTCTACAACTTCTCTATGCAAAGACAATCCGCTTTCGTAGGCTTTGTTTTCTAGGATTGCTATACGTGTTTCAAAATCAGGAATGCTAAGATCGGCAGACAATCCCCATTTGAATCTAGACAACAATCTTTCATCTACATCTTTTATATCCTTTGGCGCTTTATCACTGGTTAAAATGATTTGCTTTCCTGTTTGATGCAATTGATTGAAAATGGTAAAGAATATTTCTTGGGTTCTTGTCTTTTGTGACAATTGATGAATGTCATCTACAATTAACACATCCAAACTTTGATAAAAATTCACAAAGTCATTTTGATTGTTTGCTTTAACGGATTCTACATATTGGTTAACAAAACGCTCAGCAGATACGTATATAACAGTTTTGTTTTTGTTTACTTGCTTTATCAAGTTCCCTATAGCATGAACCAAATGCGTTTTACCCAAACCAACACCACCGAAAACCATTAAAGGATTGTAAGCTGTTCCCCCAGGATTATGAGCTACTGCCCAACCTGCTCCTCTTGCTAATCTGTTGCATTCACCTTCAATAAAATTATCAAATGTGTATTTTGGATTCAATTGAGAATCGATTGGAATCTTTCTTAAACCTGGGATGATAAATGGATTCTTAATGTTGTTCGTTACATTAAGTGGTAAATTCACTTCATTGGTAACTGGCTTTTTACTACTGCCCGTTGGAACATTTATAGTATATGGTCCATTACTTGGTGTGCTGTTCTCAACAATGATGTTGTATTCCAACTTTGCGCCTACCCCTAAAACCTGTTTTAGTGTCTTTTGTAAAAGTGTTACATAATGTTCCTCAAGCCATTCGTAAAAAAATTGACTTGGAACTTGAATGGTTAATACTTTATTTTCTAACTTCACAGATCTAATTGGATCGAACCAAGTTTTAAAACTTTGCGGGTTTAAGTTGTCTTTGATAATTTTTAGGCAATTTGCCCAAACAGATTCTGCGTTAAATTGTTGTCCACTCATGCTCATTATATTTCTTTGATTTTCAATGTGTTATTGTATGCTGTCTGATTTTCAATTCAGTTCTGAAATTACGTTCAAAAAAAGTTACTAAAAAAATTTTTTTATGTTGATTGTTAATTATTTTTTGATATAAAACGCCCTTGATTACTTGCCTATTTACGATTAAGCAATGATTTGTTAACATTTTATCATCTCAACAAAAGAAAAAAAAATGTGATTTTCTATCCTTGGTATTCACCAAAAACCAAACGCAAAGTGTCTGCAATTTCACCAAGAGTTGCATAAGCCTCAACGCAGTCAACAATATGCGGCATAAGATTCTCATTGCCCTTTGCCGCTTCAGATAATTTATTAAGCAAAACTTCAACTTGATTATTGTTGCGTTCAAGTTTTAACTTATCTAATTTTTCAATTTGAACTTTTCTGATGCTGTCATCTATTTTCATCAAAGGTGTGTTGTTGATTTCTTTTTCAACGTATTTATTCACACCTATAATAACCTTTTCGTTATTCTCAATTTGTTTTTGATAAATATAGGCGCTTTTTGCAATCTCATTTTGCATATATCCTTGCTCAATTGCAGCAACACTTCCTCCCATCGCATCAATGGTCTCTATATATTTATATGCTAAGTTTTCTATCTCATCCGTTAGCGCTTCCACATAATAACTTCCACCCAGTGGATCAACACTTGCCGTTACCCCACTTTCATACCCAATTATTTGTTGGGTTCTCAAAGCAATTCTCGCCGCACTTTCTGTTGGCAAACTTAATGCTTCGTCAAAACCATTGGTATGCAAACTTTGTGTCCCTCCCATTACGGCCGACAAGGCTTGTAATGTTACCCTTATGATATTGTTCTCTGATTGTTGTGCTGTTAATGTTGAACCACCCGTTTGTGTATGAAAACGCAACATTTGTGCTTGTGGATCTGTTGCGCCTAATGATTTGGTAATATTCGCCCACATGCGGCGTGCAGCTCTAAACTTTGCAACCTCTTCAAAAATATCATTGTGTGCATTGAAGAAAAAACTCAAACGCTTTGCAAATACATTGATGTCCAAACCCTTATCCAAGGAAGCTTGAACATACGTTTTGCCATTGGCTAAAGTAAATGCCAACTCTTGAGCAGCTGTACTTCCAGCTTCTCTAATATGGTAACCCGAAATAGAAATGGTATTCCATTTTGGAACCTCTTTGCTGCAATATTCAAAAATATCCGTTATCAAACGCATACTTTGTTTTGGTGGGTATATATAGGTACCCCTTGCAGCATACTCTTTCAAAATATCATTTTGAATCGTACCACTAATCATTTTCAAATCAGCACCCTGCTTTTTCGCCAATGCAATATACATCGCTAATAAAGTTGATGCTGTAGCATTGATAGTCATACTCGTGGTTATATCCTGAAGTTGTATACCATCAAATAATGTTTCAAAATCTTTCAATGAATCAATTGCAACCCCTACTTTCCCAACTTCTCCTTCTGCAAATTCATGTGAACTATCATAACCGATTTGCGTTGGCAAATCAAATGCCACTGACAAACCCATAGTACCTTGACTTAATAAGAAATGGTAGCGTTTATTTGACTCTTCCGCTGTAGAAAAACCAGCGTATTGTCTCATTGTCCATAATCTTCCACGATACATGTCACTGCGGATACCGCGTGTGAAGGGGAATGTTCCTGGAATTTCTGAAGTTTCTGATCCGTAATATGGACGGATTTCAATACCACTTTCGTTGCTGATTTTTTTTGTGTCCAAAATAAAACTATTTATTAAATTAGAGTGTCGAGATTCATTTGCCTCTTGAAGGCCTTGAATCAATTAAAAATACAAATTGATTTCCGCTTTTAAAAAGTCAATTGCTTTTGAGGTCGGAATAGAATTGTCTGCAATCATTTTGTCAATAATCGCTTTGGATAAATCGATACCACTTGAATCAGAACTGGTTTGTTCGTAAGTCTCATGGATCAATTGAATAACTTCCTCTTTAACAACTTTAATGATATTCCAAGCTTGATTGCTTATATATATTTGCTGAGACAAATTGTGCATGTACTCTTGATTTACCGACGTTTCCATTAGGTGCTTCAAGCCTCTTGCAGTATTCGTACCGTCGTTGTAATTGTTTATTAAAGTTTGGGGACTTATTCTTTCTAAAAATAAAATCATTCTCTCATAAGCTTGCAATTTTAACGGGGTTAACATGCTTGCGTTTTGCTTTCTGATTTCCAATTGCATTCTATTGGAATGGTCTTCCATCACCTTATTGATGATTACATAACACACCGCTAGAACGACCAACGAGGGAATAATGAACTTCAGGATTTCGAGAACGTCATGTAAAAGTGGGTCCATTTGATGTTTTATTGAATGAGGAATGCAAATTTAATAAACTTTATTGTTTTTGTTCTAAATTTTGTATTATTTTTTATTTTTAGTCAAGTTGATTGAATTGTTGGTAGAACAAGTTGATAAAGAGCAAGCGTTTTGACTTTATTTTGTGCAAGCTTGAACACACTACAAAACATTCGAATTGCTCTGGATTCTATTAAAGACAACATGCTCAGAACCGTGCTGACTTGCCTAATTATTTCTATAGGCATTGCTGCATTGGTTGGAATGCTTACAGCAGTTGATGGGATTGAAAAAGGTTTGTCAAATACTTTGCAAAAGATGGGCAGCAACACTTTCAACATCCGCAACCGTGATGGAAACATTCGAATTGGCGGCGGATATCAGAAGAGAGTAGAATTTGTTCCCATTACTTTTGCTGAAGCTAAATTGTTCAAAAAGGAATTTCAAGTGCCTGCTACAATTTCACTCAACACCAATATTTCAATGAATGCCACACTTAAAAGTGGGAGTGAAAAAACCAATCCCAATATCCGTGTTCTTGCAATTGATGAAAACTATTTTACAGTCAGCGGAACTGAACTCAAGTACGGCAGAAACTTTACCACCTCAGAAGCAAACAGTGGCAGCAAAAGCATTGTTATTGGCAAAGATATTGCAGTGGCTCTTTTTAACAAAGAAGATGCCATTGGCAAAGTTTTAAACCTAGCCAATACCCAATATACGGTTATAGGAATTATTAAAAGCAAAGGCAGCAGCATGGGCATGGGTGGAGAAGATCGTATTGCTTTCATAACCATTACTGAAGCGAAAGGGGCATACCTTAATTCCATGAATTCATTCAACATTTCGGTTGCGGTTAATGACGTCAAACAATTAGAAATTGCGGTTAGCGAAGCAGAAGGTTCAATGCGTTCGATTCGAAGAATTAGAATTGGAGCCGAACCCAATTTTAGTGTTGTAAAAAGCGATGCAATTACCGAGAAGCTAAAAGACAATTTAAGTTCTATAAAATTAGCAGCTACCTTTATAGCCATTATTACATTAATTGGTGCTTCTATTGGCTTAATGAATATTATGCTGGTTAGTGTAACCGAACGAACAAGAGAAATTGGCACGCGAAAGGCATTAGGCGCTACGCCAAAAACAATTAAATTTCAATTCTTAACCGAAGCTTTGGTTATCTGTCAAATAGGTGGACTAGGCGGAATTATACTTGGAATGATTCTCGGCAACATCGTTGGCGTGCTCATGAAATCTGGATTCCTTGTACCTTGGGCTTGGATTGCCTTAGCCATTATCGTATGTTTTGTTGTTGGTATTGTTGCAGGTTTGTACCCAGCATCAAAAGCGGCCAAACTAGACCCAACTGAAGCGTTGAGATATGAATAAATATCAAGAAAAAACTTTACTTCCTACCCTAACCATATTGCTTCCACAAGCAATGGCCAATTGATAATCGCTACTCATACCCATAGACAAGGTATCAAAACCATTTAATTCCTTCAATTCCATGTACAATTGATTCAAGGTTAAAAACTCTTTCTTAACTTGTTCTAGATTATCTGTATTGCTCGCCATTCCCATTAAGCCTCTTATTCTAACATTAGAAAAACCTTTATCCTCGGCATCCTGAATTATTTTTTTGCATTCAGTTTCACTTAATCCAAATTTGGTTTCCTCAACCGCTATGTGAACCTGCAATAAACAATCGATGACACGGTTGTTTTTCGCGGCTTGTTGATTGACTAGTTCCAATAAGGCCAAACTATCTATACTTTGAATACACGCTATAAAAGGTGCAATATATTTCACTTTATTTGTTTGCAAATGACCGATTAGATGCCATACGATATCAGCAGGTAAAGCTTCTTTCCTTTCCAACAAAGCCTGAACCCTATTTTCCGCAAACATCCTCTGCCCCGCTTCATAGGCTTTTTTGATTTCTTCAATAGTCCTGTACTTAGACACAACGATTAATTGAACATTCTGTCCAATTTCTTGTTTTAACCCTGATATGTTTTCAGCAATCATTATATTTGCAAAAGTAATGAAACAACTTGTTCTTTGCTTATTTTGTATGGCTTTCTTGCTTAGTTGCAAAGAAAAACATGCGCGTATTGCAAACAAACCGACATGGGTACTCGATGAAAAGAAAATGGTCGATATCATTGTAGACCTTAGAATTGCAGATGCCGCAACCTACATTAATAGCAGTGCCCCACCGAGAAACAAAGCCAGCGATTGGAATTTTGTAATGAAAAAACACAAAGTTCAAGACAGTATTTTTAGGAAAAGCCACGATTATTACGCAGAACACTCTGAAGTTGCTGAGAAACTTTACGAACAAGTGATTGATAAAATCAGCGAAATGCAAGCCGACAACGCAGATGGACAGTAATACTAAAAAAACAAGCTTGCTTAATTATCCGCAAAACATAGAAGAGAAACTTGGATTTGATAAAATTCGAGAATTTATTCAAGCAGAATGCAGCACCAGTGCGGCAAAAAATGCTTTAAACAGATTGTCTTTTTCTAGCGACTATAACCGTATTCAGCATTCAATAAAAACCATTCAAGAACTAAACAACTTGAATTCAAGAGGTATTTATTTTCAATTCCCAGAAGACCCTGAGCGCAACAATAGCGACATTAGCCGTTCAGACATTGAAGGCATTATGCTATTTGAGGACGAGTTGTTTGATTTACACAAAGCATTTCTTCATTTAGAACACAATTTCAAAATTTGCAGATCAGAAATTGAATTCATTCCAGAACTAAAGAACCAACAAAACGAATTAATCTCTCTACAATCTGCAATCGGACTTCTAGATTCCGTTTTAGACAAAGAGGGGAAAATAAAACCCAATGCCAGTCCCGCGCTATGGGACATCCAAAAGAAAATCAACCAAAAGGAAAAAGATGTTCGAAGGATATTGCATTCCCGATTTGAAATGGCCCGCAAAAATGGTTGGGCAGGTGATACAGAAATCACAATACGCAATGAGCGTTTGGTTATTCCTATCATCGCAGAGTTTAAGAAAAAAATGCCCGGATTTGTCCATGATGACAGTCAAAGCGGGAAGTTTTTATACATTGAACCTATAGAATGTTTTGAAGAAAACAATTTACTAAAGGAACTTTATCTTGATAAGAAAAAGGAAATAGAAACCATTCTTAGGCAAACGACCTTTCAACTTTCTGCATACAAACACAATATTAAAAGGCATTTACAATTCAGTATTTATCTTGATACCTTAACAGCTAAATCCGTTTTCAGCAGCAAACTGCGCTCTACCGAACCCTTATATGTTAAGAAGCATGATGACTGTGATTTAATTGATGCCAGGCATCCTTTGCTGTATTTGCTAATGAGCAAGAACAACAAGAAATCTGTTCCTCTTAATTTCCATTTCAAAAAAGGGAATTATATGGTATTGGTTTCAGGACCAAACGCCGGCGGAAAAAGTATTGCATTAAAAACCATTGGTCTTTTGCAGTATATGTACCAATGCGGCTTACCTATTCCGGCTGCGGCTGACAGTAAACTTTCAATCTACAAACACATCTTTATTGATATTGGGGACAATCAATCAATAGAAAACAACTTAAGTTCCTACAGCAGCCATTTGTTAAACATGAAATACTTCATGGAAAATGCAGATGATAATACTTTATATTTAATTGATGAATTGGGCAATGGAACAGACCCTGCAATAGGTAGCACTATTGCTCAGGCCATTCTTGAACTGTTGCTTTCCAAAAAAGCCATAGGAATCGTTACCACGCATTTTGGAAACTTAAAAGCATGGGCATCTAATACCGAGGGCGTTCAAAATGCCAGAATGCTTTATGATTTAAACAAGCTAGAACCTCTTTTTATTTTAGAACCCGACAAAGCTGGTAGTTCTTTTGCTTTAGAAGTTGCTTCAAAAGTTGGCATATCGGCTGAGCTCCTACAAAGAGCAAGAAACATTAACAAATACAAACAACAAATTGATTTGGATCAGTTATTGGCTGAAAATGAAAAGCACAAAAAAGAACTGAGTGATAATTCTGAGCGCATGCTTGAACGCGAAAAAGTATTAGAGCGATTAATTTCAGAATATGAATCACTCAAAACATCATTAAGCGACAACCGCACGCACATTCTTAATGAAGCAAAGACAAAGGCTGGTGACTTATTAAACAAGGCCAATCAAAAAATAGAGCAAACCATTCGGGATATAAAACAACACGAGGCAAAAAAAGAAAAAACAAAAGAGATTCGATCTGCTTTGGATGATTTCAAAAAAGAAATCGAAGTTAAGCCTCTCAAGGAATTGGTTCAACCAACTTTGAAAGCCAGTCAAAAGCCTAAAAGCACAGAACTTAAAGTTGGTTCCATCGTTAGACATCCGGAATACAAAGTAAGTGGTGAAATTTTACAAATCAAGAAAAAAGAAGCGCAGGTACTATTCGGGCAAATAAAATTATGGTTGCATTTAGATGAATTGAACAATTCAATTGCAGATAAAAAACACATACCACAAACCGCGGTTTTCAATGTCGACAGTTTCAATAAACAAAGTAATTTCAGAGCTGAAATTGACTTAAGAGGTATAAGAGGCGAAGAAGCCATTGAGCAATTGGACGAATGGCTGCACGACGCGCATATGCTGGGCATGCTAACATTGCGCATTATACATGGCCGCGGTCATGGCATTTTACGCAAACTTATCTTCTCACATCTTAAGGCTAAATCATTTGTTGAAAGCTTCGAGCATGAGACCGAACAGTTGGGTGGTGATGGTGTGACCTTAGTGAAAATAAAATAAATTATTTGCCAATCAACTGTCCAGTTAAAAGCAACAATTGAGTTTCAGCAACACGGGCAATATACCAATTGCTAATCATTCTAAAATTCGTTTCTTCAAATGTCCTTTGTGCTTCCTTTAAATCGATAATAGTGCTTTGTCCAAGTTTGAATCTTTCTTGCATTAAAAGCATGTATTGATTTGCTGTAACAACCGCTGTTGAATCAGACGCTAATTGCAATTTTGCAGCAGAATAATCTTGCCAAGCATGCTCGTAGGCGGTTTGTATATTTTGTTTCATCAAGTCATATCTCCATTCACTGCTTTGGACATTTAGTTTGGCATTTTCAGAGTTGCTTTTATTGACATTCCCATTAAACAATGGCACAATCAACGAAAGTCCTGCTTGTGGTCCCATGCTTTGATTATAGAGAGAAAACCCTGCTTGGCTTTGAGAAAGTGTGTAATTGTATGCGCCATTAAGTCTCAACAAAGGCAAGCTTGCCGCTTCAATTTCTTTCTGAGCCTGTACTGCAATATTATACTGGTTAAGCGCCCACT
Source organism: Bacteroidia bacterium (assembly GCA_044357345.1). Lineage (GTDB taxonomy): Bacteria > Bacteroidota > Bacteroidia > NS11-12g > UBA955 > JABMMZ01. The sequence continues at coordinate 18,479 of JBIKPR010000013.1, read as the reverse complement.
GATTTTCAGGATTATTGACAAGCATTGCATCCAATTTACTTTTCTGGAATACTGTAACATCCTTAAATACGCTTTCTATGGTATAAAAACTGTCGATTTTTATATTCATTAACAAGTTGAGACTGTTGTATGCTTTGTTGATGCCTGCTGTTTGAAGATTTAAATTTTGTTTTCTTGTTTCTAAATCCAATTGCGCCAAAAACAAATCTGTGTTATTTGCCAAGCCCGCAATCTGTCTCGCACTAATAATATCAAGTCTTTGTTGACTTAAGTCGCGCAGCATTTCTAAGACTTTAAAATATTCCTTCAAGCGGGTAATATTGGTATAATTCAAAACAACATTTGCAATAACATTTTGCACTTGACTATTGAATTTATTCTGAGCTGCCTCGTCAAGAATATCTAATTTACGTCTCGTTGCAAACATTTTCTTTCCATCAAACAATGTATATGAAAACACGATTGCCGCATTTAAATTATTACTGGCAACACCATTCTTTTCAATAATGGTTCCATTTGTGAATTTTTGATTGATATTACTTAAAGAAGGGTTATCAGAAACATTTAATGAAACAGAAGGCAACATCCCTGCATTGCCTGCATGGTTATTGTTCTCCGCTTCCTTTGAATCATTGCTTGCAATTAAAAGGTCCAAGTTATTCTTTAACGCAATTTCTATCGCTTGATCGAGTGTTATAAGACTTTGCGCAGATGTGTTGAGGCAAATAGCAAAGCCAATTAGTAATGAAAAATACTTAAGCTTCATGGTTTTCAAATTTTTTGTTTCTAGAAAAGTAAACGTACACTGCTGGGATTACAAACAAGGTCAATACCAAAGAAAAAACAATCCCTCCTACAACGACCACGCCTAATGAAATTCGACTTGTTGCTGCAGCACCTAAGGAAAGTGCAATTGGCAGAGCACCAAGTGCAGTGGCCAAACTGGTCATAAGGATTGGCCTTAAACGCTGCGCGGAAGCTTCAATTATAGATTGCATTTTGGTCATACCAGCACTTCGTTTTTGATTGGCAAATTCAACAATTAATATCCCATTTTTCGTCACTAGTCCAATCAGCATTATCATTCCAATTTGAGAGAATATATTAATGGTTTGACCTGTTAACCAAAGCGACACCAAAGCCCCTGTTAAAGCCAAAGGAACCGTAATCATAATTGTTAATGGATCAATGAAGCTTTCGAACTGTGCAGATAAAACCAAATAGATAAGAACCAAGGCCAAAAGAAATGCAAACGATGTATTGGAAGAACTTTCTTCAAAATCGCGTGAAGGACCGTTTAATGAGGTTGAAAAACTTTCATCTAATAATTTGTCCCCTATTGCACGCATAGCAACAACACCGTCTCCAATGGTTTTACCAGGTGCAAGGGAGGCAGAAATGGTGGCAGATTTAAAGCGGTTGTAGTGGTATAACTGCGGAGGATTGCTGTTTTCCTTTACCGTTACAATGCTGCTTAACTGAATCATTTCATTACGGTTGTTGCGGATATAATACCGATTTAAATCTGATGGGTTATCTCTTTCTGCTCGCATCATTTGACCTACCACTTGGTATTGTCTGCCATTCATTAAAAAATATCCTAAACGACCACCACTTAAGGCCGATTGAAGTGTTTGAGCGACGTCTTGAACACTTAGGCCTAGGTCCTTGGCTTTTATACGGTCTATTGATATTTCAAGTTCTGGCTTATTAAATTTCAAATTTGCATCCACCATCTGAAACGTTTCATCTTTGCGTGCTTCTGCAAGAAATTTGGGCAAGACCTCTTTTATTTTTTGAAAGTCTAAATTCTGCAATACAAATTGAACTGGCAGAGAACCTCTAGAACTAAATCCTACACTGATGGTTTGCTCTTGAACCAAGAAGACCCGAGCATCATTAAATTTCGCAACACCTGCATTGGTTAAATTGACAATCTCCTCTTGAGACAAATCACGTTCGTCTGGATTGGCTAAAACAACACGACCAAACGCGTTGTTTGTAGATCCATTTGAAAAAGAATTATTGGTGGAGGCAAAAACAAATTGTCGACTTGGAACACTGTCGTAAAAATAATCGGCCAAACCTTGGGTGTACTGGTCCATGAAATCAAACGAAGTGCCTTCTGGGGCAGTGGCGTTGAATCTAAATTGACTCTTATCCTCCAACGGCGCTAATTCAGACTGCAAAGTTCCATACAGCAAGCCGATAATTAGTACGCAAGCCGACAAAATTACCCATGCCATCCATTTGATCTTCATGAATTTTTGAAGCAAATTTTTATACCCATTTTCTAATCCCTCAAAGAATGGTTCAGTCTTGAGGTAAAACCATGAAGGTTTTGGTTTTTTGCGTGTTAGCAAAACATTTAACACAGGTGTTAATGTTAGAGATACAAATGCGGAAATCAACACAGCACCGGCAATCACAATACCAAATTCTCTAAAGAGACTGCCAACAAATCCTTGAATAAAAACAATAGGAAGGAAAACCACCGCTAGAGTTATTGAGGTTGAAATAACGGCAAAAATAATTTCTTTGGAGCCCTCACGTGCAGCATCTTTAATGTCCATGCCGCCTTCGAGTTTTCTGAATATATTTTCAGTGACAACTATGCCATCATCCACAACCAAACCAGTAGCTAATACTAAGGCTAAAAGTGTTAGCACATTGATACTAAAACCGGCATAATACATAATAAAAAAGGCCCCAACCAAAGACACTGGTATGTCTATTAAAGGTCGGAAAGCTATACTCCAATTTCTGAAAAACAAATACACCACCAATACAACCAATACCAGCGCAATGATGAGTGTTTCTTCAACTTCTTTTAATGCCCGTTTTACGTTTGCTGTATTGTCTAAAACTACTGTAAATTCAATATCTTCAAAACCTTTTTGCTTTTTTATTGATTCGAGACGTTTGTAAAATTCATCTGATATTTTTACAAAATTAGCCCCTGGTTGAGGAGCAATACCGCAAGCAATCGAAGTTATCCCATTCAACCTAAATCCTACTTCTTCAGCTTCACTTCCGAGCCGCACATCGGCAACATCGCCTAGACGAACAATACCGTTTTCATCTTCACGAAGAATTAAATTCCGAAAATCAGATTCGGTACTCAAGCGTCCCATTGTTTTAACGATGAGTTCTGTTTTATTTCCGTAAATTTTACCCCCTGGCAATTCAATATTTTCTTTATCTAAAGTGTTTTTAATATCACTTACAGTAACACCATATGCATTTAACTTGTCCGGGTTATAGTCGAGGCGCATCGCATACCGGCGAAGGCCAAATACATTGACACCACTAACATCTGGTATGGTTTGGAATTTCTCTTGCAAAACAGTTTCTGCAAAATCACTTAATTGGATGATGCTTTTATTTTTGCTTTGCACGGCTAAAATAATTACAACATCACCACTTGCATCGGCTTTGCTTATTACGGGTGGTGCATCAATATCAGCAGGCAATTGTTTTAATGCTTGTGCAACCTTATCCCTTACATCGCTAGCGGCATTGTCTAAATTGACATCCAAATTAAATTCAACCGTTATAGAACTACTTCCTTGGTTGCTAGAAGAGGTAATGGTACGAATGCCTTGGATGCCATTTATCCCTTTTTCTAATGGTTCTGTAATTTGACTTTCTATAACATCGGAACTCGCACCTGTATAATTGGTCCTTACAGTGATATTAGGCGGATCTATTGCAGGGTATTCGCGTAGACTTAAAAACTTATAAGCTACAGCACCAAACACGATAATGATGATGCTGCATACTATGGCGAAAACCGGACGTTTTAAACTAAATTCTGCTAAATTCATTTTGCCAAACTCTAAGGTTTAATTGATTTAATAAGTACCTCGGCTTTCGGTTTAAGGTACAATATGCCATTTACAGCGAATGTATCTCCCAAATTCAACCCTGAAGTAATTTCAACAAAACTCTCTCCACGATAACCGGTCTCTACAGGGCGCATATCAACTATCCCATTTTTAATGACTGCAATTTTTTTGAAGCGGGTTTCAGGAATAATACAATTGGTTGGCACTAAAATACCTTCTTTGTTCTTGGCTACGTCAATTTGCACGCGCACAAAAGCCCCGGGCCTCAATTTACCTTTCGCATCTTGAACAATTGCTCTAATTTGTATATTTCTAGTACTGGCATTGACAAGTGGTTCAACGCCTATTACTTTTGCTTTAAATACTTTGGACTGATCATCCAAAACAGCCACAACATCGCCATTGTTTATTGCACTGGCATAAGCTTCAGGCAAAACAAAGTCAACTTTCAGCACACTAGATTCTTGTAAGCTGGCTATGATGTCTATTGGACTAACATATGCGCCTATGCTCACCCGGCGCAAACCTATCACACCAGTGAACGGTGCTTTAATTTCAGTTTTCCGAATTTGAGCGTTTGTATAATCAATATCGGCTTCAATATTTTGCAATTGTGTGAGTGCGACATCATACTCTTGCTGATTCAATCCATTTAATTGAAGCAAACTTTTTAATCTTACTTCTGTTTTTCTTGCAATACTCAATTGGGCATTTAATTTCTTCAATTGCGCTTTCAAGTCATCATCATACAATTTCAGAAGCAAAGTGCCTTGTGTTACCAATTGACCTTCTGGAATGTTTAAGAACACAATGCGACCGCTCATTTCAGGCTTGAGTTGCACGGCCTCTAGGGCCAAAATATTTCCATTTGCTTCAACCATATTTGAAAACGTCTGATAATGCGCGACGGACACATCAATGGAGATGGGACCTTTTCCCTTTTCAGGTCCTGCATTCTTTTTGTTCTTCCCTGAATTGCAAGCTGAGACAAGCAATAAACCAATTAATAAATTTAGAAACTTTATATGTTGAAGCATTTTCATTTGTAATAACGACCAAATACCCAAACCAAAGTTGGAGGTGCTTAATCTTGCTTCAAAATTAAATCAATAAATGCACTTTGATAGCATCCTATGCTAAAATAAACGTATAGATTTGTGCAATAAAAAAAATGTAACTTGAAGTTTACAAACTCCAATATTCCAACCCATTGAATTTACCTCTGTAAATTCCTTTTAAATCAAGAATGAATGATTTACTGTTGCAGATAGATGTGAAATACTTTTCATCTAAACCTTTGTATTCTTGGTGGCTAACAGCAGCAATTATGCCGTCATAGCTAGAGCCAATTTTATCGGCCAAATGAAAACCATACTCTTCAAAAACTTCTTCAGAATCTGCACGTGGATCAACCACTTCAACATCGACGCTATAGCTTTTAAGTTCCTTTACAATGTCAACAATTTTAGAATTTCGTATATCGGCAACGTCTTCCTTAAATGTAGCACCCAGAATTAAAATTTTAGCATCTTTAATTTGCTTATCGTTGCTTATTAATTTCTTTATCGCCACGTTTGCAATGTGAGCGCCCATCATATCGTTGGTGTAACGTCCTGCTGCAATAACACGAGGATGCAATCCCAATTCAGTAGCCTTATAAGTTAAATAGTAAGGATCAACACCAATGCAATGTCCCCCAACTAGTCCTGGACTAAATTTCAAGAAATTCCATTTGGTACCAGCAGCTTCAATTACATCGTAGGTATTAATGTTCATTTTATCAAAAATTAAACTCAATTCGTTCATCAATGAGATGTTCAAATCACGTTGTGTATTTTCGATAATCTTTGCAGCTTCTGCAACTTTAATGGTTGGAGCCTTATGGATACCTGCGGTGATTATTGACCCATAAAGAGAAGCTATTTCTTCTAAACTTTCAGCATCATTACCCGACACTATTTTCAATATTTTGGTTAACGTGTTTACCTTATCTCCAGGATTAATTCTTTCTGGAGAGTATCCAACTTTGAAATCATTGTTGGCAAAACTTAAACCACTTTCATCTTCCATTACTGGAATACAATCTTCTTCTGTACAACCTGGATAAACAGTGGATTCAAAAACAACATAGTCGCCTTTTTTCAAAACTTTACCAACAGTTTTTGATGCCCCTACCAAAGGTTTTAAATCTGGATTTTTACCTTCATCTATCGGCGTAGGAACAGCAACAATATAAAAATTGCAATTTGCAATGTCCTCTAGTTTGTGAGAAAATGAGATGTCACAGCCTTTAAATTCTTCAGGACTTACTTCCTTACTAGGGTCTTCATGCCTGTTAAGCATGTCAACCCTTTTGGGATTTATATCAAAACCCACGACACGGTATTTTTTAGAAAATTCAAGTGCCAATGGCAAACCCACATAGCCTAAGCCAATAATGGCTATTGTTTTCTCTTTAGCAACGATTTCATTAAATATACCCATTCTTTTCTAGCTTTTTTAATAAGTGAGCAAAAATAGAACTAAATCACTGAAAAACAAATCTCAGTGCGCATTGCTCTGCATCACAATGTTGATAACGTGTAATAATTATTGAATTGCTTTGATTTTCCAACTCTGGGTAGACTTGTCATAGAACACACCGTTGCCTGGGAACTCTATCCATTCATCCTTGCTTTTTTCGGGTGTATAATCATCCAATGACTTTCCAGCCACAGCTTTGTCAAATAAAACAAACGCTTTTTCTTTTAGTTCCTCTTCCTTCATTTTCCATGTCCAGAATATTTCTTCGTATGAGGCAGAATCAATTCGACCATTATCCAAACGTTTAAATCGTCCACAAATGGCAATGAATTTATCACGCTTCATACTTGGCTCATCACGTTTGATTAGAAAGTAAGAATATCCATTTTCTGCTTCCGTATAATTGAGCCATTGGTAATTTCGTTCTTGCTTTTGAAGGTCGTAATAGAACTTGAATTTCGGCGAAAATTTATATGCCTTTGGTATTGTATCGTGCTCCTTTGCAAAGTGTGGAATAATGGTATCCATTACACCTTGGTAATTGATTTTGTAGTCGCTTAGATCATGTCTAGATTTTGACGTATTACACGCAAAAAACAAGAAAACTATGCCAGCAAAAACCACCTTTTTATTGTTCATAAATTATAGTGCAAAATTAAAGCAAGCACAAAAACAACGCATCAATTAAAGATTGTTTTAATGTTACCAAATACTTAACAAAGGGTAGATCTTTACAATATTATAAATTAAAACAATTGTTTAATAATAATTTATACCAAAACATTTTGTTTAAACTTAAAATCAATATAATTATTCATAAATAATTATATATCAATTATTTAAAAAATATACAATAAAAGTAAACTGTTTAACAAATAAAGATACAAATAAAATTTTGTTTAACATAATTAAACACTTGAAATTGAAAATCATTTAACAATAGACCACATAATAACTACAATTACTTAATTGCCTATGTAGGGTTTAAACCTATATTTGTGGCATGCTTTGGTATCAATCTATACCCTTTTGGTTTCAGCGCTTATTTCCAAATATGATTTGGCAGATTCCTGATGCTAATGATAAGGTTGTATACCTGACTTTTGACGATGGTCCACATCCAGAAATCAGCATTTGGGTTGCTGATGAATTAGAAAAAAGAACCATAAAGGGAACTTTTTTTTGCGTGGGAGACAACGTTAAGAAATTCCCTGAAACACATGCTGAAATTGTCCGTAGAGGCCATCAAGTTGGCAACCACACCATGCACCATTTGAAAGGTTGGCAAACAAAGAATGATTTGTACTTTCAAGATGTTCAAGAATGTTGTGAATATGTAAGCAGCAATTTGTTCAGACCTCCGTATGGAAGAATAAAATCAAAACAAGTTGAAGAACTTAAGCCAAAGTATAAAATCATTATGTGGAGTATTTTGTCTTGTGATTTTGAAAAAAACTTAAATTGCTCTGAGGCCTTAAAGGGTTTGAAAGAAAAAACAAAAAATGGTTCTATAGTAGTCTTTCACGATTCTATCAAAGCCGAGAACAATTTAAAACAAATGCTCCCTGAATATCTAGATTATCTTATTACAAACGGATACAAATGCAAAACTTTATAAGTTTCCTGTTCTATTTAAGCCTGATGCTTTGCCTACTCTACATTGGCATATTATTCATCTACAGCTTTCTACTACAAAAAATCAAATCTGCTTCAATAACAATCCCTGAGCATTTACCCAGTGTTTCAATATTGGTAGCTGCAAGGAATGAAGACCAAAACATCATTGAATGTTTAACCGCCCTCGACAAAATGGGCTACCCAGAAGGGCAAATTGAAATTTTAATCGGCAACGATCAAAGCACCGATTACACCCAAATGCAGGTTGAATGCTTTATTAAAGATAAGCCTAAGTTTAAACTCTTCAACCTTACAGGCAAAGAATTCCCTCAAACCAAGGGCAAAGCGAGAGTCCTTGCCTTCTTAGCATCTCAAGCAAAAGGAGATTATTTTTTAATTACTGATGCCGACATTAGTGTGCCTGCAGCTTGGGCAAAAAATATGGTAGGTTTGATGCTTAATAACAATGCCGACATGTGCGGAGGGACCACCAATATTCACGCAGAAAAAATGCTAGAGAAATTCCAACAAGTTGATTGGTTATATTTCATGGGCATTATCCATTCGTTTGCCGCACTGGGCAAACCATTAACCATTGTTGGAAACAATATGGGCTTGTCTAAAAAAGCCTATGAAGCCACAGGAGGTTATGCGCAAATACCATTTAGTATAACAGAAGATTACGCATTGTTTGATGCAGTGAGAAAACTAGGATTTAAAGTCGTTCAAAACTTTGAAAAAGAAACCATGGTTTATTCAAAACCATTGGATTCAATAAATGCCATTCTAAAACAAAGAAAACGATGGTTAACTGGAGGATGGGATTTGCCTTTATATTACCACATTGTAATTTTCATTTTTGGTGCTTGGTACTTTGCTCTTCCTGTGCTTGCATTTTTTGATTGGAAATTGGCTGTATTTTTACTCTTAAGTAAAGAATTCTTGCAACTCTTTCAATTCTTAAAAATCAACAAACATCTTGGCATTAAAACGGAACACCCATTGGCCGTTTTTCTTTATGATGTATACTTATTTGTTTTGATTCCTATAACAGCTATTTACTTTTTACTGCCTTCCAAAAATGTTTGGAAAGGACGAAGGTACTAGTTTCGTTGCAAAAAGAGTAAAATCATGGACGTAAAAACTCGTCTATAATTCCCTTAAATTCGCAGCATGCAATTGAGCAGATTCATTGCGCTTAGGTTGGCCCTAGGCAAATACAAATCCTTTGCCTCTTTGATTATCAAATTGGCTTGGTTTGGCGTTGGCCTTAGTGTTGCAGTTATGCTTATATCCATTGCCATTGTTGTTGGATATAAAAAACAAATCAGTGAAAAAGTTATAGGGTTCGGCGGCGATATCGAAGTACATTCAACTGGCACTACAGGGAGTTTTGACTACATACAATTTTCAGATTCTCTTCCAATTTATCAAAAAATAAAAAACAATCCCAATGTTAGTTCTGTGAGTCCTGTGATGTCTAGACCGGGCATACTCAAATCGAATGAAGAACTGGAAGGTATTGTCTTTAAAGGTGTTGATGGGCAATACGACTTAGAATTCTTAAAACGCAATTTAATTCGAGGACATCTTCCTGGTTTTGGCGACAGCACCCGAAAAAGAGAAATCATGATTTCTAAAGCCTTGGGTAAGAAAATGAAAATAGATACTGGCGATTTGGTGCGTGTCTATTTCATTAATGAACCTGTCCGAGTTATTCCCTGCACCATTACCGGTATTTATGAGACGGGCTTAGAAGAAAATGATTTGTTGTTTGTTGTTGGCAGTCTTCGCGAAATGCAAAGAATTTTCGCCAATAAGAAAAAAGAAATTACCCATTATGAAGTGCAAACCAAAGACTTCAAACAACTGGCACAAAACACCAAACAACTCAACAAATCACTGCCCCAAGAACTCAATGCAGAAAGTTTGATTCAATTAAATCCCCAAATATTTGATTGGCTTGGCTACCTCGATCAAAACATTGTAATTATCTTAACCCTTATGGTTGTTGTTGCAAGCATCAATATGATTACCGCCCTGTTGATTCTAATTATTGAGCGCACCAATATGATAGGTATACTCAAAGCATTGGGTACAAGAAACGGAGCAATCAAACGCATATTTTTAAACCATGCACTTTATATTTTAGTCTTGGGTTTGGGCTTTGGCAATTTGTTGGGATTAGGGCTCTCATGGCTGCAATCAGAATACAAAATCATTACCTTGGCACAAGAGACCTATTATTTAGCATTTGTTCCTATTGAAATTAATTTGTGGATGGTATTGGCTGTTAACATTGGCACAGTATTAATCTGCATGATGGCCTTGCTCTTACCGGTTCGTTTAATCAGTAAAATAGAGCCCGTAAAGGCCATTAAATTTAATTGATTTTTTTAGCTAAATGATGAATAAAACTGCTTTGTTTTTCATTAAATTTGCAAGACTTTGAATTACTCATTCGTACTTAAATTTTCAGCCATACGCAACCTCAGCGATGCACGTTACGCGGCTGGTTTTTGGGCCGATTTTATTGGCTTTAATTTCAATCCAGAACACCCTGCTTATATTGACCCTGCGAAAGCAAAAGAAATATCAGGATGGATTAATGGACCTATTGTTGTTGGTGAATTTGGCCATCAACCAATAGAGTGGATAAACGATTTTATCACAGCCATACCCTTACAGGCCATTCAAATTCCTAGCGATTACCCAAATGCTGAAATATTCGATATTCCGAACATCAAGTTTATCATCGAAGTTAAGGACATTGAAAAGAAGGACCATATTGAAAAAGCAGACATGCTGCTTTGCTCTGACCCTGCCATTTACCATGCCTTAAAAATAAGCACGGATCATCCAGTTATTTATGAAAACATCCAAGTAGATACAGACGCTTCAATCTTAGATGGAGTGGCCTTTGTAGGTGGTAATGAAGACAAACCAGGCACGAGAAACCAAACCGAGTGGACCGATTTCTTAGAGAAATGGACCATCGAATAAGCGCTTAGACAAAACAGAATTTCAGGTATTTGATTTTAATGCCTTTTTCACGCCACATGTTCTCATAATAGGTCTTGATTTTCAATTCCTCTTGCAGGTCCTCTTTCTCATCGATATCAAACAACAATTCTTTTACCTGTGCATTTATAGGCTCTAGCGTTTTCAATGTGTAAGCAAAAAGCAAATCACTGTCGGTTTTCAAATTAACATGTTTATGAGTACCTAACAATTGGAAATATCGGGCAATAAAATTCGGGCTGGTCAATCTTTGTTTTTCTCTTGGTTTTTGGGGTTGAGGATCAGGGAAAGTAATCCATATTTCATCGACTTCACCTACATCAAAATAATCGAGGATAAAATCAATTTGAATGCGAATAAATGCTACGTTGTTCAAGTTGTCCTCAATGGCATATTTGGCACCTTGCCACATGCGGGAAGCTTTCACATCGACACCCACAAAATTCCTACTAGGGAACAAACGTGCCAAACCAACGGTGTACTCACCTCTTCCACAAGCCAATTCAAGCGTAATGGGGTTGTTATTTTTAAATACTTCTGAATGCCATTTGCCTTTCAGCTGATTGCGCGCATCGAAGGTGTTGTCGAAGGTATTGTACTGGTCGAACTTTTTGAGTTTATTTTTTCCCATAAAAAGGTTGCAAAGGTAGGTTATAGATGGTCTTTATAAAAGAAAAAGCCCGTAGATTAATCGCAAATATTGTTTTTGCATTTACAGAGACAATGGTTATTTTTGCCAATCTTAAAAACGTATACATGAGAGAAATTCAATTTCGCGAAGCCCTTAGAGAAGCCATGAACGAAGAAATGCGTCGCAATGACCGTATTTTCTTAATGGGAGAAGAAGTGGCTGAATATAACGGCGCTTACAAAGTGAGTCAAGGAATGCTGGCTGAGTTCGGCGCAAAACGTGTCATAGACACCCCGATTGCAGAACTAGGTTTTGCCGGTATTGCAGTTGGTGCAGCAGCAAACGGATTAATTCCAATTGTTGAATTCATGACCTTCAACTTTTCTTTGGTGGCGATTGACCAAGTAATTAACAGTGCCGCTAAAATGAACAGTATGTCAGCAGGCCAATACAAATGCCATATGGTGTTTAGAGGACCGACTGGTAGCGCTGGTCAATTGGGGGCACAACACTCACAAAACTTTGAAAATTGGTATGCCAATACGCCAGGTTTAAAAGTGGTTGTTCCTTCAAATCCATATGATGCTAAAGGTTTGTTAAAAGCGTCTATTCGCGATGGCAACCCTGTAATCTTCATGGAAAGCGAGCAAATGTATGGTTTGAAAGGTGAAGTACCAGAAGAAGAATACATTTTAGAATTGGGCAAAGCACATATCGTTCAAGAAGGAAAAGATGTTACCATCGTTTCTTTTGGTAAAATGATGCTAAGGGTATACGAAGCAGTTAAAGCTCTAGAATCTGAAGGCATGAGTGTTGAGGTTATCGATTTAAGAACGGTTAGACCGCTTGACCACGAGACCATTGTTAATTCAGTTAAAAAAACCAACCGTTTGGTGATAGTTGAAGAAGCTTGGCCATTGGCATCTATCAGCTCAGAGATTACTTACCAAGTTCAAAAGCATGCATTTGATTATTTAGATGCACCAATAAGACGTATTTGCAGCCAAGACGTTCCATTGCCATACGCTTCTACTTTGGTGGATGTCTATTTGCCAAGTGTTGCTAAAATCGTTGAAGCAGCGCAATCGGTAGCTTATAAAAAATAAAAAAACATTTTAATAAAAAGCCTGATTAAGAGAATTAATCAGGCTTTTTATATTTACACCCCATTAAGTCTATGTTTCTCTTACTGCTTAATTGTTCTGAAAGGAAAAAACATGTAGGTTTGCAGTCAGATTCATTATGTCATTAAAAGATTACACACACACGGTTGCCGAGCGTTTTATGCGCTATGTTCAAATAGACACAGAAGCAGATCCAAATTCAGAAACCCAACCTTCTTCAGAGAAACAAAAAGATTTAAGCCGACTATTGGTTGATGAACTTATTGCTATGGGCATTGGCGACGCTGTGCTAGACCAATATGGTTATGTTTACGCAAGCATTCCCGCAACTATTGATAAAGAAGTTCCGGTATTGTGCTTTTGTTCGCATGTAGACACAGCACCAGACGTAACTGGAGCAAATGTTAAACCTGTAATGCACAAAAACTTTGATGGCAGCCCTATCCTATTTACAGACGATGCTACATTAATTTTGAGTATGGAAGACCATCCTTATTTAAAAGAAAGATTGGGCGACGATATCATCACCGCTTCGGGTAAAACATTATTGGGGGCAGACAATAAAGCTGGTGTTGCCATCATCATGGACTTGGCAGCATATCTAATTAAACATCCAGAAGTACCACACGGTAAAATTAGAATCTTGTTTACCCCTGACGAAGAAATTGGCCGAGGCGTGAACAAAGTAGATATGGAAAAATTGGGGGCTGACTTTGGTTATACTTTAGACGGCGGACCGAGAGGCGTTCTAGAAGGCGAATCATTTTCAGCCGATGGTGCCACGGTAATATTTGAAGGAATCAGTGCACATCCGGGTTATGCCAAAGACAAAATGGTGAATGCAATTAAGATCGCTTCCCATTTTATGGACTCATTGCCAAAAGACTCATGGTGTCCAGAACGCACCAATGGCCGAGAAGCATTTGTGCATCCCGTACACATGGATGCTGCGGTAGAGAATGCCATTATTCATTTTATAGTTAGAGATTTTGAAACCAGCAAATTGGCTGAGCATGAAGCAAGATTGGAAGACTATGCCAAAGCAACTTGTGCAGCCTTTCCTGGGACTAAATATACATTTACAGTGAAAGAGCAATACCGCAACATGCGCGAGATGTTGGACAGACATCCTCAGGTAATGGCACATGCCATGGAAGCCTATAAAAGAGCCGGTATGAATCCTGTAACAGAGAGCATCAGAGGAGGAACCGATGGATCACGCTTGTCGTTTATGGGTATGCCATGTCCAAATATCTTCACAGGCGAAATGGCCATACATTCACGCAAAGAATACGTCAGTATTCAGGACATGGAGAAAGCGGTAGAAACCTTGGTGCATTTGAGCAATATTTGGGCGGAGTAATAATAGAAAGCAAAAGCCATGAATAGAAAAACTTTAAGACGAGAATTTATTCTTCAATGTGGATTGATTGGTGGGGCTTTGCTTTTAAACCAAAGTCGAACATTCGGTTTTATTCTAGACACAACAAAAAGCAATTTGGGTGTAAGGTTGAGATCACCTGAAAACAACGAGGATATTTTCTCCTATATCAATCGAATCAAAGGAAGATTGGACCTAGACTTTTACAAGAAAATAATTGGCTCTGCGAACCGGTTCAAGGAAGGAGACCAAATGATTGGTGTTGCGGCAGTAAACGAGCAGTCGAGAGACTATGCAAGATTGCTTATTCTAAGAACAAAAATTTCCGATTTAGTCAAGCACAGCTTGTACGAGGATGAAATATCAATTTATATAGCTGAAAATACCAAAAGCAATTTAGACCTTGGGAATTGGACGATTGCAGAATTGAAGTTGTTTGTAATAACAAAATCAGAAGCTGAGATCAAAGAAATTATGCCAAGCTTAAGCAGCGATACCATTGCATGTTTGGTTAAAACAATGAGTAATGAAGAGCTGATTAAAGTGGGCCAAACCGTATTCAATCCGCTTCCAAATTCCAAGATTGGCAGCAAAGGATATTTAAGCGCGCGTGTTCAACCTAATTCACCAACCGACGACACCGAAGACATCATTTGGCAGGTTTTTAATGCTTGGTCATTTGCTGTGGGCGATTTGCTATTAGGGACAAATCCGGTTTCTAGTGATCCTAAATCTGTTGCTAAAATTGAATACGAATTAAATGATATTTTAAAAACTTTCGGCTTGGAGAATGAAATGCCGAATTGCGTTTTATCTCATATTGATATTCAAGCAGAAGTTGAAGAATTCCAACCCAATACCACTGGAATTTGGTTTCAAAGCCTTGCGAGCACTGTAAACGCCAACAAGACTTTTGATGTTAGTCTAGAAAAAATGAGGAAACATGCCTTAAAAAGAAAAGGCAAGTATGGTTTGTATGCAGAAACTGGACAAGGGGCAGATGCCACCAATGGTCACAGTGAGGGCTTCGATATGCTGGTTCATGAATCGAGGAAATATGGATTTTTAAGAGGTTTAAAATCAGAAATCAACAACAACAATCCAAACAAAGAACCTGCATGGGTAATAGTTAATGATGTGGCTGGATTTATAGGTCCAGAAGTTTTCAGGACTAAAGAACAATTGGTTCGTTGTTGTTTAGAAGACATTGCAATGGGCAAACTGCATGGACACCCAATCGGTTTAGACATTTGTTCAACCTTGCATATGGATGTGAGTCTAGATGATTTGAATTGGTGTATAGACCAAATTGCACCTGCAAATCCGGCTTACCTAATGGCCTTGCCTACGAAAAACGATCCTATGCTAAGCTATTTAACCACCTCATTTAGCGACCATGTGAGAATTAGAGAGAAGTTTGGCTACAAGGTTAATGACAGTATGTGGAACTTCTTTAAACGCATAGGAATTATAAACTCAGACAACAAAGTTGGTCCTCATTTTGGCGATCCAATATGGGTTTATTTGCAATACCTAAGACTCAAAAACGACCAAAGAGAGGAACAAGAAATTTACGAGGAAGGCAAAGCCTGTATTAACAGAATAAAAGACAGAGGCGTTCCAATTGCTGTTGGACATGGTCAGAACATTTATGATTTAGAACCAGCATTAGAAAAGGAAGTTAATTTCTTGTACCACGATTCTAAAAAGAGTTTATGGACAGAATTATCGGAACCCTTTATAAAAGAAATCCCATATGTATGTTTGTTGCATTCAGAGTCTGTAGACCGTAAGGACTATATTTACCATCCACAATCTGGAGAAAAACTAAGGCAAGACTCTGTACTTAAACTAAAAAAACTAAAGTCAGAATTTGATTTCCAGTTGATCATTTCAGATGGTTTAAGTCCAAATTCACTTACAGACAAAGACCATTTGTTTCCGATAATGTCTAAACTAAAAGATTCATTTGCTAAAAGCACTTTAAAATTAAACGACACGAATATTGTGATAATAAACGGCCGTGTCAGAGCGGGCTATTCATGTGGCGAATATTTGTTTGGACAAGTTGGCAAAGCAAGAAAGGGGATTATCCATATCATTGGGGAAAGGCCTGGTTCCGGACATCATGCGTATTCAGTTTATATCACTGTGGCAGAGCAAGACGTTTGGAACACCAAAAGCAAAGTCGACCACAACATCACCAAAGTAATTTCAGGCATTTCAGATACCACCTTATTACCAGAAATGGCAGCACTTGAAATTTTTAAATTATGCGAGGAGCTCAGCTCAAAGCAAAACTAAAATGGTTAATAGTTAATGGTTATTAGTTTGTCGTGTGTCGATGCCTGAATAAGGTTGACCGTTTTAAACTAACTTTTAACATGTTTGCAGATTATGTCGATGCCTGAATAAGGTTGACTGTTTTTAACTCACATTTAATTTGTTTGCAATAGCATTTCGAATGGATTGATATTTTATAATTCAGCACCTACGGAGCTGATTTTTCACCATAAACACCCCGTACTGTGCGACTAAAAGGAGTTCTGGTACTGGGGGGTATAATAATTTAGCTTCTCCGAAGCAATAATAATTCCACTCCTATGGAGTTGTTAATCGGCAAATCGAAATCACCAACATACTCCGACTGCCTTCCTCATTCCGATAGCTATCGGAACTCTTGTGGTTGTTGCTTTTTAATGAGCACAACGCCGCAGATGGCAGTCCAAAATCCCAAAAAAAATGCGAGACCTTGTCGAGCCCCAAACAATCTTCCGAAGACCATTTTTGAGATTATGAGCAGCGGCTGTTAGGCGCCCGCAATAAGTGGTAGGAACTTCAAAACGTTAACTAGAATCCTGTCTATTAAAGTTAAACAATGTGACAACAACAACAGGGCTGAGTTAAGTCTAAAATACGAGAATTGACGTAAACTAAAAGAATTTCCTATTGCCTCACTCTTGCCCTTGCTCTTGCCCCTAATGCACATGAGCATTTTTTGAGTGAGCGCAACGCAGCAGATGGCAGCCCAAAATCCCAATTACTAAAACCAGTCTTTCACTCTGTCGAAGAACCCCTTCTCCCTCTTCGCATTTTTCGGCGAAAAGTTCTCTGAGTCTTTTAACTTCTTCAAAAGATCAGCTTCTTCAGAACTCACTTTTTTTGGAATCCAGATATGTACCATGATAAGTTGGTCGCCTGTGTTATAACCATTAACCTCAGGGAAACCTTTGCCACGAAGACGAAGGACTTTACCACTTTGGGTACCTGGTTCTATGCTTATTTTCGCTTTTCCATCGACCGTTGGAACTTCGATACTGCATCCAAGAATAGCATCAGTAACGCTAATGGCTAGGTTATAAATTACATGGTTGTCTTGACGCTCCAGTTCTGGGTGTTTTTCCTCTTCTACCAGAATTAACAAGTCGCCATCAATTCCACCGCCTGGGGCAGCGTTTCCTTTGCCACTGATAGACAATTGCATACCTTCTTGAACACCTGCAGGTATTTTGATGGTAGTTTCAATTTCCTCATACACCAGGCCATGCTCATTGGCTCCCGCTGGCTTGTTAGACAAAGTTTTACCACTACCACCACAATGTGGGCAGGCTGAAACGGTTTGCATTTGACCAAGGAAAGTTTGGGTAATACGGTTAACTTGCCCTGTACCGCGGCAGGTTGTACATTCTTTAAAAGTTGCCCCTTTAGCGAGTACTTGTTTGCGGTATTTGATTTTCTTTTCGACACCATTTTTAATGTCGATAAAAGACAATTTTAATTTGATGCGGATATTGCTACCAACATTGGCACGTGTGCGGCCGTTTCTTCCACCCTGTTGGCCAAAGAAATCGCCAAAACCACCACTTCCACCACCGCCGCCGAATATGTCGCCGAATTGACTGAATATATCATCCATATTCATGCCACCACCATAAGAACCACCGCCAGCAGCCCCACCTACGCCAGCATGACCGTATTGGTCATAGCGTTGCTTCTTCTGTGCATCACTTAGCACTTCATAAGCTTCAGCCGCCTCTTTGAATTTCTCTTCCGCTTCCTTGTTGCCAGGGTTTTTATCTGGATGGAATTTAATGGCCATTTTGCGGTAAGCCTTTTTAATCTCATCCGCAGAAGCACTCTTTGTTACCTCGAGTATATCGTAAAAATCTCTTTTTGCCAAAATATTATTTTATTTATTCGCCAACAACCACTTTTGCAAATCTGATCACATGTCCGTTGAGTGTGTAACCTTTTTCAGTTTCATCAATCACTTTACCTTTCATATCTTCGCTAGGTGCAGGGATATTGGTAATGGCTTCATGCAAGTCAACATT